>JANPKR010000405.1:0-22435 GCA_031426175.1 Hydrogenophaga sp.
ACACTGCCGCAGGCCGCACCACCGCACCCGCTCGTGCCTTCGTCCGACGGTGTGTACCGCTTCGGGCTGCATGCCGCCGATGGCCCGTTGGGCGTTCTGGAAGTCGACCACCTGCCCACCGCGCGCCAGACCGCAGAAGACCTCCAACTCCTGCAAGCGCTGAGCAACCAGGCGGCGATTGCGCTGGACCGCTGCAACGCCGACATGCGCAGCCAGCAAACCGCCATCCAGGCCGAGACCGAGCGCGTGCGCAACACCCTGCTGGCGGGTATCTCGCACGACTTCCGCACACCACTCACGGCCATCATCGGCGCGGCCACCACGGTATTGACCCAAGGCCACCAGATCACGCCTGAACAGCAAGATGCGCTGCTGCGCAACATGCTCGACCAGGCGCAGCGACTGCAGTCGTTGACCAGCGATTTGCTGGACCTCGCACGGCTGCAGGACGGCGCGGTGCAACCGGACTGCGAGTGGTGCCCGGTGGGCGAACTGGTGCGCGATGCGATGGGCATGGTGGGCGGTGGTGTGGATGCGGAACGCGTTGATGTGCACGCCGGCGAAGATGACATCGTGTGGTGCGACCCACGACTGGTCACGCAGGCCATGACCAATCTGCTGGTCAATGCGGCACAACACTCACCGCCACACGGTCGTATCGAATTGGCGGTGCGGCTGGGCCCGGCCGACTGGACACTGTCGGTGCGGGACCAGGGAACGGGCCTTCTGCCCGGCCAGGAAACCGAGGTGTTCCGCAAGTTCTACCGCGACCCCACCGTGGGCTCCGCATCCGGCACCGGGCTCGGGCTGGCGATCTGTGAGGTGGTGGCGCGCCTGCACGGCGGCAACATCCAAGCGCACAGCGATGGCGGCGCGGTTTTCGAGATGCACATTCCCTGGCCCGCCCACGAGCGCCGGCCCCTGGATTTTTCCGAATGAACCCACCTTCGCCTCTGCAAGTGCTCATCGTCGACGATGAGCCCGCCATCCGCGACCTGCTGCGCACCACGCTGGTGGCCGAGGGCTACGCCGTGGTGGAAGCCGCCACCGCGCGCGAAGGTGCCACGCTCGCGGCCAACCGCCGTATCGACCTGTTCCTCATCGATCTCGGGCTGCCCGACGGAGACGGCGTGTCGCTCATCCGCGAGATCCGGGGTTGGACTCAGCGTCCCATCCTGGTGTTGTCGGCGCGCACGCAGGAAAGCCAGAAGGTCGACGCGCTGGACGCCGGGGCCGACGACTTCGTGAGCAAACCGTTCGGTGTGGCCGAGTTGCACGCGCGCATCCGGGTGGCGCTGCGACACGCAGGGGGACCACAGGCCGCAGGGCAGTCCCTGATGCTGGGTGACGTGTCCATCGACCTGCTGTCGCGCCATGTGAGCCGGGCGGGGCAAACCATCAAGCTCACCGCCACCCAGTGGCGCTTGCTGGAAGTGCTGGCCCGCCACGTCGGGCGTGTGGTGACGGGGCGGCAACTGCTGCGCGAGGTGTGGGGCCCGGGCCATGGTGAGCAAGGCCACTACCTGCGCATCTATGTGCGCCAGCTGCGCCAGAAGCTGGAAGCCGACCCGACCGCACCGTGCTTCCTGCTCACCGAGATGGGCGTGGGCTACCGGCTGCTCGCCACCAGCGGCTCAGCCTGACGTGCAGGTGGCTCTGCTGGTTGCCGGCGAATTCAGCGAAACCTGACGGCTGGCTGAAGCCCGTACCTGAATCGACCGCATTTTTACGCGGCGTTTACAGCCGCAGCAGTACCCTGCGCAGCGACCAGGCAGAGCCCGTGCCGCGCCCCATCCCCGAGGAGACAACGACATGAAACGCTTGCTGGCGCTTGCCCGCCTGATCGATGCTGTCACGGACCGCTTTGCCACCGTGGCCAAGTGGGCCATCCTGGCAGCCTGCGCCATCAGCACCACCAACGCGGTTGTGCGCTATTCGCTGGACATCAGTTCCAACGCATTCCTGGAAATCCAGTGGTACCTGTTCGCGGTCTGCGTCATGTTTGGCGCGGCGCAGGTGCTGCGTGTCAACGAGCATGTGCGTGTGGACATTCTTTACGGCATGTACCCAACGCGTACCAAGGTGATGGTTGACCTGGCAGGCCTGCTGTTGTTCCTGCTGCCAGTGACGCTGTACATCGCCTGGTCGGCGATGCCGGTGCTCATGAGAATGATCACCAGCCAGGAAATGTCGAGCAATGCAGGTGGTCTGATCCGCTGGCCAGCGATGCTGTGCATCCCGCTGGGCATGTGCCTGGTGGCCATGCAGGGTGTGTCTGAAATCATCAAACGTATGGGCTGGTTGATGCATATGTACGACATGGACACCCACTACGAGAGGCCGCTGCAATGACCATGGACACCTTCGCGCCGCTGATGTTCGCGGCGCTGATCATTGTCATGCTCATCGGCTTCCCGGTGGCTTTCTCGCTTGCTGCGCTGGGTCTGGCCAGCGGCTTCTACGCGATCCAGATGGGCTGGTTTCCAGCCTCTTTCATGGGCAACCTGCCGCTCAACCTGTTCGGTATCCTGTCCAACGACCTGCTGCTGGCGATCCCGTTCTTCACGCTGATGGGCGCCATTCTGGAAAAGTGCGGGCTGGCCGAAGACCTGCTGGAATCGATGAGCCAGCTGTTCGGCCCGCGGCGCGGTGGCCTGGGCTACTCGGTGATCGTGGTCGGTTTCATCCTGGGCGCCATCACCGGCACCGTGGCAGGCCAGGTGATCGCCATGTCCATGATTGCCTTGCCCATCATGATGCGCCACGGCTACGACATGCGCTACGCCACTGGCGTGCTGGCAGCCTCGGGCACCATCACACAACTGGTGCCGCCATCGCTGGTGCTGGTGGTCATGGCCGACCAGCTTGGTCGTTCGGTGGGCGACATGTACAAAGGCGCCTGGGGCCCATCGATCCTGCAGGTGCTGATCTTCCTCACCTACACCTTCGTGCTGACCCGGTTGCGGCCCAACGCGCTGCCCGGCATCCCGCTGGAGGCGCGCACAGCCAGCGGCTGGGCACTGTGGAAGCAATGCCTGCGCGGCATCATCCCGTCGGCGGTTCTGATCTTCGCGGTGCTCGGCAGCATGGGCGGTCTGCCGGGCATTTCCACCGCCATCTGCACGCCCACCGAAGCCGGCGCCATGGGTGCAGCCGGTGCGTTCTTGCTGGCGGCCCTCCACCGCCGACTCACCTGGGCGCTGGTGCGCGAAGCCATGACCGGCACCATGCGCATCACCGCCATGGTGGTGTTCATCCTGATCGGTTCGCGCGTGTTCTCGCTGGTGTTTCAGGGCGTGGATGGTGGCATCTGGATCGAGCACCTGCTGAGCAACCTGCCCGGTGGGCAAACCGGCTTCCTGATCGTCGTCAACATCTTCATCTTCTTCCTGGCCTTCTTCCTCGACTTCTTCGAGATCGCCTTCATCATCCTGCCGCTGCTCGGGCCAGTGGCCGACAAGATGGGCATCGACCTGATCTGGTTCGGCGTGCTGCTGTGCGTGAACATGCAGACCAGTTTCATGCACCCGCCGTTCGGCTTCGCACTGTTCTACCTGCGCGGCATTTCGGATTCGCTGTTCAAGAACGGCGTGTTGCCACGCAAGGTGGAGTCGCGCGACATCTACCTCGGCGCCATTCCGTTCGTGCTCTTGCAGCTGGTGCTGGTGATCGTGGTGATCTTCGTGCCACAAACCGTCACCGTCTTCCTCGACGAGAAGGTGGTGTTTGATCTCGACAAGGTGGAAATGCCGGCCGTGGTGGACGACCTGGGCGAGTCCGCCGCGGAAGAAGCCGACACCGAAAAGCGGCTCAAGGACATGGCCCCCCCCGCCGAGCCTGAGCCGGAGCCGGCGAAATGACACAGACCGACAACTTCACGCCGGTCGAGGGCCCATCCTTCCCGGTGGTCATCAAGCTGCTGGCCACCGGGTCCATGGGTGGCCTGCTCGTCACAGCCTGGGGCGCACGCACACAGTTGGCTGCGATAGCGTTGCCGCCCGACCTCATGTGGCTCGCAAGCCTGGCGGCTGCGGTGGTGATCTGGCACTACCTGCACATCGTGTTCAGTACCACCGCCATCAGCGGCGACACGTTGTCGCAGGGGTGGCTGTGGCGCAGCCGCGTGGCGCTGCGCGACATTGCTCAGGTGAAACTTTTGCGCGTGAAGTGGCTGGACGCCGTGGTGGCACCACGCCTGGTGGTGCGCACGCGGGGGGTGGGCAACCTCACCTTTCACGCGGCAGACCCCGCCGTGCTCGCGGTCATCGACCTGCTGGTGCACGGTCAGGCAGAGTTACAAACGGTGGCATCAACCCCCTGAGCCCTGGAACCGCGCACACCGATGAATCGACTGGGGAAACACCAGCAACAGCGCCGGCGCATTCGCGGCGGGTAGCAAACCAAGTGGCCTTCGCCCTCAGAGCCCGGTCTCACCCCGGCGCGAACCCGCGCACCACGACAACCCCGCCCTGTCAGTGCACATGACCATGGCGATCGTCGCCGGCGTCTTCCCCCAGCTCACCGCGTGCCTGCCGCAGCACCGTCCACCCCCCATGCAACGCCAGCGCCGCCATCAGGCCGGCCACCAACAGGTCGGGCCAGGCCGAGCCGGTGCCGAACACACCGAGCGCGGCCATGAACACCGCCACGTTGCCGATGGCATCGTTGCGCGAGCACAGCCACACGCTGCGCATGTTGGCGTCTCCTTCGCGAAACGCGTAGAGCATCCAGGCCACGGCCACGTTGGCCACCAGTGCCAGCAGCGCCACCATGCCCATGGTCGTGGCCTGCGGGACGCCGCCGTGCCAGACCGACCACACTGCCGCCCCCAGCACATACAGCCCAAAGCCCATCATGCTCACCGCCTTGAGGATCGCGGCACGCGCGCGCCACGCCAGTGCCGAGGCCAGCACAGCCAACGAAACAGCGTAGTTGAGTGCGTCGCCTGCAAAGTCCACCGCATCGGCCAGCAGCGACAGCGAGCCAGACCGGAAACCGGCGCCAATCTCCACCAGGAACATGGTGGCGTTGACGATCAGCGCGATCCACAGGATCTTGCGGTAGCGGCCCAGGTTGAGGATGGTTTCGGGCTTGGGGGTGTCGTGGTCACAGCAATGGGCGGACATGGTTTTTCCTTTCGATGCCTGCATTGGAAACCCTGAAGCCGCTACAGTGTCAATCACTTGTTTGAACGAGGGCTTTCGACATGCAGATCAAGGAACTGGCCGGCGCCACGGGCGTGGATGTGGAGACCATCCGCTATTACGAAAAACAAGGACTGCTGCCCGAGCCGGCGCGGCGCGACAACGGCTACCGCGACTACGCGGCCGAGCACCTGGAGCGCCTGTCGTTCATTCGCCACTGCCGGGCGCTGGACATGCCGCTGGCCGACGTGCACCGCTTGCTGGGTTTTGTGGACACGCCCGGGGTCGACTGCAGCGACGTGGACCTGCTGGTCGACGAACAGCTGGCCCGCGTGCGCGCACGGCTCAAGAGCATGCGGGCGCTGGAGAAACAATTGCTGCAGCTGCGGGCGCGCTGCTCGGGCACGCACGAAGGGCACTGCGGCATCCTGAACGAGCTGGTATCTGCCGCGCACGGCGAAGCGTGCGCCTGCCACGCAGCACCATGAGCAGTCATCCAAGGAAGTTGGAGTGCGGGCAACCGATGCGTGTGCTGGCGTTTTTTCTCGCGCTGCTTGCGGGCTCCAGTGAGGCCCTGGCCCATGCGGTCACTGAGGGCGACAAGGGCTACATCCAGGAAATCACGGGCGTCAACCTGCTGCCGTTCATGTACCTGGGAGCCAAGCACATGGTCACCGGCTACGACCACCTGCTGTTTCTGTTCGGGGTGATCTTTTTCCTGTACCGGCTCTCGCACATCGGGCTGTACGTGAGCTTGTTTGCACTGGGCCACTCCACCACCATGATCCTGGGCGTGTATTTCAACGTCGGGATCAACAGCTACCTCATCGACGCGATCATCGGTTTGTCGGTGGTCTACAAGGCGCTCGACAACCTGGGGGCCTTCCAGCGCTGGCTGGGCTTCCAGCCCGACACGCGCGTGGCCACACTGGTGTTTGGCCTGTTCCATGGATTCGGTCTGGCCACCAAGATCCTCGAATACGGGATCTCGCCCGATGGCCTGGTACCCAACCTGCTTGCGTTCAACGTGGGGGTGGAGATTGGTCAGTTGCTGGCGCTCGCCGTCATTCTCATCGGCATGGGCTTCTGGCGGCGCACGCCCAGCTTTGCGCGCCACGCCTACACGGCCAACGTCGCAATGATGAGTGCGGGCTTCATCCTGGTGGGCATGCAGCTCACCGGTTACTTCGTATCGTGAACCCACTGGATACCTCAACCATGTACAACGCAAACACACCACTGGCTGATGACCTGCCGTCATCCAGGCAACTGCTGCGCTCCACGCTGCTCGCGGCCATTGCGGCCGCCGCTCTGCTGATCACTGTCGTCCTGCCGGCCGAGTACGGCATTGATCCCACCGGTGTCGGGCGCACCCTGCGACTGACCGAGATGGGTGAGATCAAAAAGCAGTTGGCTGCCGAGGCCGAAGCAGACGCAGCAGCAGCACCACCCATCGCGCAAGTCACATCTTCTGCTGCGACGACTGCTGTGCCGACTGCGGTGCCTCAAGCGCCGGCACCTCTCATCGAAGCACCACAGACAGCGCCCTGGCGCGACGAGATGAGCGTGACGCTCACCCCGGGCGAGGGCGCCGAGATCAAGCTGCGCATGCAGGCGGGTGACAAAGCCGAATACCACTGGGTCGTTGAAGGTGGCACGGTCAACTTCGACACGCACGGCGACGGTGGCGGACGCTCCATCAGCTATGAAAATGGCCGTGGCGTGCCACAAGATGAAGGCGAACTTGTGGCTGCATTCACCGGCAACCACGGCTGGTACTGGCGCAACCGGGGCCAGTCCGATGTGACACTGGTGCTGCGCACACGCGGCACTTACAGCGACATCAAGCGGGCCATCTGAAGGATGCCGTCGGCTTCAAGCCTCCAGCTTGATGAGCCCCTCCGACACGTAACGTTTGAAGTCCGCCAGGGGCATCGCCGCCGAACCGTGCGTTTCCTCGTCCGTCCAGCTCAGGGTTGCATCGTTGATCGCGGTGGTCACATCCACCGGACCGGGTCGGATCTCGACATTCGGACCGTCGCCACTGCGGTATTCGACCTTGCCGACGATGTGTGCTTTTTGTGCCATGAGAGTCCCCCATTGAAAGACACCGAGCATCGCTGCTCAAGGGCCACAAAGTCGGTACGCTGGCATACGCTCGGGATGTCGATCCATCGCTCAACGCCATGAACCACACACCAATGTCTCCTGCAATGCGCGGCGGCCTGCTGGCCATGTTGGCCGCTGTGTTGTTCGGCTTGAGCACGCCGCTGGTGCAGCGCTTCGGCACGGGGGTGGGACCGTTCACCACGGCGACCCTGCTCTACGCCGGCGCAGCCCTGGTGGCGCGCCTGCTGCAACGACCCACCCAGCGCGAAGCACAGGTGCGACGCACCGACCTGCCCCGCCTGCTCGCCATGGCGGCCAGCGGCGCAGTCATCGGGCCGGTGGCACTCGCCTGGGGATTGCAACGCACCAGCGGGTCAAGCGCCTCGCTCATGCTCACGCTGGAAGCCGTCTTTACCGCGGTGCTGGCCTGGCGCTGGTTTGGCGAAACCATGGATCGGCGTGTGATCGGCGCGGTGTTGCTGCTGCTCGCCGGTGGCGCGCTGCTGATCGCCGAGCAAGGCCTCGCAGGTCAGGTGCAGCTGCTGGGCTTGCTGGCTGTGGCGCTGGCCACCGCAGCCTGGGGCGTGGACAACACGCTGTCCCGCGGCGTGGCCGACCGCGACCCTGGCCAGGTGGTCTGGGCCAAGGCGCTGCTGGGCAGCGTTGCGACCGCAGTGCTGGCTCTGCTGTCGCGCGAAGCCCTGCCGGACACCGTGGCCGCGCTCGCCCTGCTGGCCGTGGGTGCCACCGGCTATGGCCTGAGCCTGCGGTTTTACTTGCTGGCGCAGCGCACCTTTGGCGCAGCGCGTACCGGCTCGGTGTTTGCATTTGCACCCTTCATCGGCGCGGCCGGCGCATTCGCGCTCGGTGAGCGCTCGGCCACGGCACTCATGGCTGTGGGCGGTGGCCTCATGGTGCTGGGCGTGCTGTTGCACCTCCTGGAGCGCCACAGCCATGCGCACACGCACGAGGCGCTGGAGCACGAACACGCCCATTCGCACGCGGATGGGCACCATCTGCACACGCACCAGCCCATGCCCGATGGCATCCACAGCCACTGGCACACCCACCCACCGATGCAGCACGAGCATCCCCATGTGCCCGATGCGCACCACCTGCACCGGCACTGAAACGGGGATCAGCTGCTCTTGCGGCTGTCACTGATCCAGTCGGAGGCGGCGAACAGGAGACCCGAGATCACGAAGGTGAGGTGGATCGCGATCTTCCACCCGATCTGCTCACCGGTGAGCGTGGTGCTCACCAGAAAGGCCTTGAGCAGTTCCACCGCCGAGATCGCCACAATCGCGCCGATCAGCTTCATCTTGAGATCGGAAAAGCTGACTTTGCCCATCCAGCCGGGTCGGTCTTCGTGGTCCCCGATGCTCAGCTTGGAGACGAAGTTCTCGTAACCGCTGAACACGATGATCAGCAGCAGCACCGCAATGAGCGCGGTGTCCACCAGCGTGAGGATGGAGATGATCGCGTCGTGCTCCATCAGGCCCAGCACGCCCATGAGCAGCGACACCATCTCCTTGCCGAACTTCACCAGCAACACCAGCATGGCGATGATGAGACCGATGAAGAACGGCGCAAGGATCCAGCGGCTGGCGAAGATGGCCGATTCCATGAAACGCTCGAAGGATTTGGACTGTTTTGACATGTGACGACTGTGAGAAATGGATGGGCGAATTCTGAAGCAACAGCGCCCGCGGTGGGCGTCACGCCATCATCTGCGCCAGCAGGTACAGGGCGGCCTTGATCATGGCCCACAGCACGCCCCAGACCACGGTCCCGGCCACCGCAGAGGCCAGCAAACCGATGGCGATCCACACCCCGTCGCGCTCCAGCACACCAAGTGCCAGCAGGCTGATGGCCAGTGCGGGCAATGTGTTGCCCAGGGGAATCGGCAGCATCAGGATGGCGGCCAGCACCAGACAGACCAGACCGACGACGTACTCCACCGGCGGACGCACCAGCACCGCAGCGCGCGGCTTGAGCAGCTTTTCGGCCTTGGCCAGCCAGGGCACGATGCGCCGCACCAGCGTGGCCAGGTCGTCGCGCGAAATCGAGCGACGCGTCACCACCCCCGGCAGCCAGGGCCGCATGCCCAGCATGAGCTGGGCCGACAGAAACAACAACGGCGCCCCAAGAAGGGTCGAAACACCGGGAGGCACCGGCAGCACGTTGGGTGCCGCAAAAAAGAACATCAGCGCGCCGATCGCACGATCGCCCAGAGCCGCGAGGAGGTCGCCCACCGAAATGCGCTCACGGCTGGTGTCGTTCGCCAGGCGAAACAGCACCACCGACAGTGGCACGCTGCCATGCCGCTCCGACACGGCCATCTCGGTGGAGGTCAAGGCCGCAGATCCCGCTCAGGTGGCGCTCAGCACGCCTGTGGCCAGCAGCACGAGCACCAGGCAACCCAGCGCGAGGCGGTACACCACAAAGGGCATGTAGCCGCGTGTGGACACCAGGCGCAGGAACCAGACGATCACCCCGTAGCCCACCACAAACGCAATCAGCGTGGCCAGTGCGGTCGGGCCGGGCGCGATGGGGCTGCCCACCTGCCAGCTGCGGTAGAGCTGGTAGAAGCCCGAGGCCATCACGGCCGGTATGGCCAGCAGGAACGAATACCGCGCCGCGGCCTCTCGGGTGTATCCCATGAGCAGGCCTGCGGTGATGGTGCCACCCGATCGCGATACGCCTGGAATGAGCGCCATGGCCTGTGCCAGCCCGAAGAGCAACCCGTGTGCCCAAGAGAGCTCCTTGAGCGTGCGCTGCTTGGATCCCACGCGGTCTGCAATGGCCAGCAGCACACCGAACACGATCAGCATCACGGCCGTGAGCGTGAGGTTGCGCAGCCTGCCCTCGATGGCGTCCTTGAATGCCAGCCCAAGCAAGGCAATCGGCAAGGTACCGATCAGGATGAGCCAGCCCATGCGCGCGTCGGAATCGCGGCGCCACTCCGGTTGCGTCAGGGACTTCCACCACGCTTGCAGGATGCGAAGGATGTCCTTTCGGAAGTAGATCAAGACCGCCGCTTCGGTCCCGATCTGGGTGATGGCGGTGAAGGCTGCACCCGGGTCGCCGCCCGATGGCAAGAGCGGACCCAGAATGCGCAGGTGGGCGCTCGACGACACCGGCAAGAACTCGGTGAGTCCCTGCACCAGACCGAGAAAGGCCGCTTCGGCCCAGACCGTGGCGCTCACAGTGGGCGCTCAATCAGCTTTGCGCTGACTCTGGAATGGGCAAGCAGGCTCATGGTCATGGTGATGTGCACTCGGTGGATGGCAGGGATGAAACAGCGGGCTGCGCAGGGTGCCGGCAGTATATCGGGGCGGTCCCGCACACACGTGCTGTTACCAGCCTGACACCTTGACCGTGCGCTCACGAACAGACCCCTGTTTCCCATGCCCATAACCTGAAGGCCAGTCGACACCTTCGGCTGCAAGTGTGCAACGCTGCTTCAAGCAGTCTTTCAAAGGATCCAACATGAAGACGTCCAACCTCATCACTTCTTCCCTGGCCGCATTGGCCGTTGTCGGCTCGGTGGGCCTGGTGTTCGCACAGACCACCGCCCCAGGGTCGGGCACCAGTTCCACCCCGGGCGTGAACACGCAAGACACCCAGACCACCACTCCCATGGCCACGCCACCCAGCGGCGGCATGACCACGCCGGCACCTGCCACCACCGACAGCATGAACAACAACGCGGCAATGAACGAGCCGGTGGCGCGCGCCGATCGCAACTGATCGGGAGCTTCACCTCGGTCAGGCGCCCCCGAACCCCTGTGGTCACGGGGGCGCCCTGCCTTTGGCTGGGAGATCCACCATGAACACGGCTTTACACACCGAAACGCACGACAGCCCCTGGCTCGCCATTCGACACGGAGTGCTCGCAGGCCTCGCACTGCTGGCGGTGCTGGCGCCGCCCGGCATCCTCGGTCCCGGAGGTGCCCTGGCCTCGGCACCTGCTCGGGTCCCGACCGAATCAACAGCCGTGCGTGTCGCCGAGTTGGGCGACGTGCAGGCGTCGGACGACGCACGGCTCATGGCCAACTGGATTGCGGCCACCGGTGACCACGCCACCATGCCATTTGTGTTGATCGACAAACGTGCGGCGCGCCTGTACGTGTTCGACGCACAGGCCCGGCTGGTGGACCACACCGCCGTGCTGCTGGGTTCCGCGCATGGCGACGAGTCGGTGCCCGGCATCGGCGACAAGCCCATTGCCGATGTGCTGCCCGAAGAACGCACCACGCCCGCAGGCCGCTTTGCGGGTCAGCGCGGCCTCAATATCGATGGCGAAGACGTGGTGTGGGTGGACTACGGCGCTGCCGTGTCCATGCACCGGGTGCGCGCCAACAACCCGAAGGAGCGCCGTTTGCAGCGACTGGCCAGCGAATCGGCCGACGACAACCGCATCAGCTATGGCTGCATCAACATTCCCGCCTCCTTCTTTGACGCGCACATCGCGCCCACCTTCTCGGCGCAGCGCGCCGCGGTCTATGTGATGCCCGAGCAGCAGTCCTTGCAAACGGTGTTTGGTGTGCCGCCCCAAGACCATTTGGCTCAGATGATTCGGTAATAAACAACCAAAAATCCATTCGTTCCTGAACGGCGCTGAAGCCCGGATCATCCGGTCACTTTCACCACCTTTCCACAAGGAACGACATGACCACCCGCCGCCACCTGATCCAGGCCCTCGCAGCCACGGCCCTCACCGCGGGCGCCTTCCCGGCCATCTCCCAGCCCGCGCCGGTGACCCTGCTCAACGTGTCCTACGACCCGACACGCGAGCTCTACGTCGAATACAACGCCACGTTCATCAAACACTGGAAGGCCAGGACTGGCCAGGACGTGACCATCAAACAAAGCCATGGTGGGTCGGGCCGCCAGGCCCGCTCCATCATCGACGGCCTGGACGCCGACGTGGCCACGCTCGCCCTGGCCGGCGACACCGATGCACTGCACACCAACGGCGGCTGGATTCCCAAGGACTGGCAGAAACGCCTGCCGCAGAGCAGCTCCCCCTACACCTCCACCATCGTGCTGGTCACGCGCGCCGGCAACCCGAAAAACATCAAGGACTGGGACGATCTGATCCGCCCCGACGTGAAGGTCATCACCCCCAACCCCAAAACCTCCGGTGGCGCGCGCTGGAACTACCTCGCCGCTTGGGAATTCGCCAAGCGCAAATACGGCAGCGATGACAAGGCCAAGGAATTCGTGGGCAAGCTGTACGCCAACGTGCCCGTGCTCGACACTGGCGCACGCGGCTCCTCCGTCACCTTCGCGCAACGCGGCCAGGGCGACGTGTTCATCTCCTGGGAAAACGAGGCCTACCTGCTGGAAAAGGAGTTCGGCAACAAGGTTGACTTCATCTACCCTTCGCTGTCCATCCTGGCCGAACCCGCCGTGACCGTGGTCGACAAGAACGTGGACAAAAAAGGCACGCGCGCCGTGGCCCAGGCCTACCTGGAATACCTCTACACCGAAGAGGCGCAAGACATCATCGGCAAGCACTTCTACCGCCCCACCTCGGCCAAGGCGCAGGCCAAGTACGCCAAGCAGCTGCCCAAGCTCAACCTCTTCAAGATCGAAGACGCGTTCGGTGGATGGGAGCAGGCGGCCAAGGTCCACTTCGCCGATGGAGGCAGCTTCGACCAGATCTACACGCGCAAGTAAGGCGACCTGGTGTCACATAGGATTGAGCATCGCGACTCCATCCCGACACACCAAGGAACAACCATGCCCAAGGCCTACTGGATCTCAACCTACCGTTCCATCAGCGACCCCGCCGCACTCGCAGCCTACGCAGCGCTCGCCGGCCCCGCCCTGCAAGCAGCCGGCGGGCGCTTCCTCGCTCGCGGCATGCCCGCCCAGGTGTACGAGGCGGCCGTCAACCAACGCGCGGTGTTGCTCGAATTCGACAGCGTGGCGCAGGCCACCGAAGCACACGACAGCCCGGCCTACCAGGAAGCGCTGGCGGCGTTGGGCCAGGGCGCCGAGCGCGACATCCGCATCATTGAAGCTTTGGCCTGAGACGCGGCTTCACCGGCGGAGGCCCCATGCATCTGGAAGGTTCGTGCCATTGCGGCAGCGTCAGGTTCTCGGTCGAATCGGCCGAGCCCGTTCCGTTCATGCGGTGCTACTGCTCCATCTGCCGAAAGACGGCGGGCACCGGTGGCTACGCGATCAACCTCGGCGCCGTTCACAGCACGCTGAAAGTGATCGGCAAACGCCATCTGCGCATCTACCAGGCGAAGATCATCGAGGGCGACCACGTGCGGCAGAGCACGGGGCGACGGCACTTCTGCGGCAAGTGCGGGACGGCGCTGTGGCTGTGGGACCCGACGTGGCCGGACCTGGTGCATCCCCACGCAGGCGCCATCGACACGCCCTTGCCCACACCGCCGGCGAATGTGCACATCCTGCTGGCCTCCAAGGCGCCGTGGGTGACGGTGGAAGGTCACGAGAGCGATCAACGCTTTGATGCCTACCCGGACTTTTCGCTCAGTGAATGGCACCAGCAACACCTGTGAGCGTTCTGAGCTGGCGCGTGCCGCCGCGCGTTGACCTCAAGCCATGAACACCGCGATGAAAGCCAGCATGAAGATCAGGATGGCGCCCATGACCGGCAGGACCATCGGCATGTAGTGCACCACGGTATCCAGGATGTCTTCGGCCTGTTCATCGGCGTAAGCGCGCAGTTCAGGGTCTGAATAGTCCAGCGGGTGCTCGGCCAGGGCTTCGTCAGGGGAAGGTTGTCTGTGTTGCATGGGGGGCTCCAGTCCAAGGGTCGTCGGGGTTGCGAAGGACCGCTGCGTTGCGCAGCCCAGAGCATTCAAAGCTTGCAGCCTGCGGGATTGGAGGGGGTACGTCAACCAAAAGTTTCATGCAGGCACGACATCGGTATGCCCATATGCCGCAGGCCCATGAGCAAACCACTTCTTGGTCGTTGGTGGATGCAGGTGCGGTCCACACAATGCACCGCATGGATTTCCCCACCGTCATCATCATTCCCGGCTGGCGCAACTCGGGTGTTGGCCACTGGCAAACGCTGTGGGCGGACAGCCTGCCATCGGTGCTGCGCGTCGAGCAGCACGATTGGGTCGCCCCGGTCAAACGCGCCTGGGTCGATCGCCTGAGCGAAACCATCGAGCGTGCGCCCGGCCCGGTGGTGGTGGTCGCGCACAGCCTGGGCTGCATCACCACCACGCACCTGCCGGCCCACGTGGCGCAGCGCATCCAGGGTGCGCTGCTGGTGGCACCGGCCGACCCGGAGCGCCGTGGTGTGCTGGTCGACTTTGCACCCGTGCCCCACCAGCGCCTGCCCTACCGCAGCATCCTGGTGGCCAGCAACAACGACCCGTATTGCCCGGTGCGCACGGCCGGCGCGTATGCGCGGGCCTGGGGCAGCGAGTTTGTTCGGCTCAATGAGGCTGGCCACATCAACGTGGATTCGGGCCACGGCCCCTGGCCGCTGGGGCTGGCGCTGCTGCAGTCGCTGGGGGCCGAGGTGCCCGCCGCGGCCCGTGCCGTGGAACCAGCCTGAGTCGGTGTGCTTCGGGCTTATGCCCGATCCACATATGGAAACAAGAACAAAGTCGTTGGGTTTCACGAGGCCCACGCCCAGAATTCTTGGCATCCTGTTTCCGTTTGGAGCCCTCTCATGAAGAACACCTTGCGCGCGGCCCTGGCCGCCGTGGCCCTCTCCACTTCCGCACTCGCCGGCGCCCAGACCACGCTGCTCAACGTCTCTTACGACGTCGCGCGCGAGTTTTACAAAGACATCAACGTCGCCTTCGCCGCCAGCTACAAAAAGTCCTCTGGCAAAGACATCAAGGTCGACCAGTCGCACGCCGGTTCGAGCGCGCAGGCCCGCGCTGTGGCCGATGGCCTGGAGGCCGATGTGGTGACCTTCAACACCACGACCGACGTGGACTTTCTCGCCGAGAAAGGTGTGGTCGCCAAGGACTGGCGCCAGAAGTTCGCCAACAACGCTGCGCCCACCACCTCGACCATGCTGTTCCTGGTGCGCAATGGCAACCCCAAGGGCATCAAGGACTGGGACGACCTGGTCAAGCCCGGCGTGCAGGTGATCGTGGTGAACCCCAAGACCGGTGGCAACGGCCGCATGGCCTACCTCGCCGCCTGGGGCTATGTGCGCAGCAAGGGCGGCAGTGACGCGGAGGCCGCCGAGTTCGTGGGCAAGCTTTACAAGAACGTGCCGGTGCTGGCGCGCGGCGGCCGTGACGCCACCGGCGTCTTCCTGCAACGCAACATCGGCGACGTGCTGGTGACGTTCGAATCGGAAGTCGTGTCGGTCGACACCGAGTTCGGTGCCGGCAAGGTCGACGCCATCCACCCCAGCGCCTCCATCGTCACGGAGAACCCGGTGGCCATCGTCGAGCGCACGGTGAACAAGAAAGGCTCGGCCGCCGAGGCCAAGGCCTACCTCGATTTTCTCTACAGCCCCGAAGGCCAGGAGATCGCGGCCAAACACAACATCCGCCCGCGCAACGAAGCGGTGTTGAAAAAGTACGCCAGTGCCTTCAAACCGATCAAGCTGTTCAGCGTTGAGCAGTACTTCGGCTCGCTGGCCGAAGCGCAGAAGGTGCACTTCAACGACGGCGGTCAGTTCGACAAGCTGTACACGGTCGGCAAATAAATGGCGTCCGCTCCCTCTGCCGTGCTGGGTGGCGCCGCCGCCCCGCACGGAACATCCCTGCCCCGCCGCGCCACACGCCGGGTGCTGCCGGGCTTCAACATCACGCTGGGCTTCACGGTGTTCTACCTGAGCCTGATCGTGCTGATCCCGCTCTCGGCATTGCTGTTCA
Source organism: Hydrogenophaga sp. (assembly GCA_031426175.1). Lineage (GTDB taxonomy): Bacteria > Pseudomonadota > Gammaproteobacteria > Burkholderiales > Burkholderiaceae_C > Hydrogenophaga. The sequence goes on from JANPKR010000405.1 coordinate 16,097, forward strand.
AGACCTTCACGCTCACCTGGCCGCAGTTCTGGGAAGCGGTCACCGCACCGCGCGTGCTGGCTTCGTACAAGCTCACCTTCGGCGCCTCGTTCATCGCGGCCTGCGTCAACGCGGTCTTCGGCCTGCTGGTGGCCTGGGTGCTGGTGCGCTACAGCTTTCCGGGCAAGAAGATCGTCGACGCGCTGGTGGACCTTCCGTTTGCGCTGCCCACCGCCGTGGCCGGCATTTCGCTCACCGCCATCCTCGCCGGCAACGGCTGGATCGGCCAGTACACCGAGCCGCTGGGCCTGCAACTGGCCTTCAACCCCAACGGTGTGGTGATCGCCCTCATCTTCATCGGCCTGCCGTTTGTGGTGCGCACGGTGCAACCGGTGCTCGAAGACACCGAGAAGGAACTGGAAGAAGCCGCCACGTGCCTGGGCGCCACACGCTGGCAGACCTTCAGCCGGGTGATCTTTCCCAGCATCGCCCCCGCCCTGCTCACCGGCTTTGCCATGGCATTTGCGCGGGCGGTGGGTGAATACGGCTCGGTGATCTTCATCGCCGGCAACATGCCCATGATTTCCGAGATCACGCCCCTCATCATCATCAGCAAGCTGGAGCAGTACGACTACGCAGGCGCCACCGCCGTCGCCACCGTCATGCTGGCCATCTCGTTCGTGTTGCTGCTGCTCATCAACGGTCTGCAGACCTGGCAGCGCAAGCGCAGCGGTGGAGCAATGGCATGAGCACAACTTCTGTTCGAACAGAAGCGCCCTGGGTGCGCTACACGCTGATCGGCATTGCGCTGGTCTTCATGTTCCTCTTCCTGGTGCTGCCCCTCGCAGCGGTGTTCACCGAAGCCCTGCGCAAGGGCTGGGACGCTTACTGGGAAGCGCTGCAGGAGCCCGACGCCTGGTCGGCCATCCGGCTGACGCTGATGACGGCGGCCATTGCCGTGCCGCTGAACCTGGTGTTCGGCGTGGCCGCGGCCTGGTGCATTGCCAAGTACGAGTTCCGCGGCAAGTCCTTCCTCACCACGCTGATCGACCTGCCGTTCTCGGTTTCGCCGGTGGTGGCGGGCCTGATCTACGTGCTGGTCTTCGGTGCGCAGGGCTGGTTTGGTCCCTGGCTGATGGAGCACGACATCAAGATCATCTTCGCCGTGCCCGGCATCATCCTGGCCACGGTATTCGTCACCTTTCCCTTCATCGCGCGTGAACTCATTCCGCTGATGCAGGCGCAGGGCAACGACGAGGAGCAGGCCGCGCAGGTGCTGGGCGCCAGCGGCTGGCAGACCTTCTGGTACGTGACCCTGCCCAACATCAAGTGGGGCCTGATTTACGGCGTGATCCTGTGCAACGCGCGGGCCATGGGCGAGTTCGGCGCGGTCTCGGTGGTCTCGGGCCACATCCGCGGCCAGACCAACACCATGCCGCTGCATGTGGAGGTGCTCTACAACGAGTACCAGTCGGTGGCCGCGTTTGCCGTGGCCTCGCTGCTGGCGCTGTTGGCCCTGGTCACGCTGGTGATCAAGTCGGTGGCCGAATGGCGCATGGAAGCCGAGATGAAGGCACTGGCCGAGTTGCCACCTGAGCGGCCAACACCCCTCACCCCCCTGGGACAGACATCATGAGCATCGAAATCCGCAACATCAACAAACACTTCGGCACCTTCCAGGCGCTGAACAACGTCAACCTCGACATCCACTCGGGTGAACTGCTCGCGCTGCTCGGTCCGTCGGGCTGCGGCAAGACCACGCTGCTGCGCATCATCGCCGGCCTGGAAACGCCCGACACCGGCAACATTTTCTTCAGCGGCGAAGACACCACCGACGTGCACGTGCGCGAGCGCAACGTGGGCTTCGTGTTCCAGCACTACGCGCTGTTCCGCCACATGACCGTGCTGGAAAACGTGGCCTTCGGCCTGCGGGTGAAGCCGCGCGGCGAGCGCCCGAGCGACGCGCAGATCAAGGCCAAGGTGCACGACCTGCTCAAGCTGGTGCAGCTGGACTGGCTGGCCGACCGCTACCCCTCGCAACTCTCGGGTGGCCAGCGCCAGCGCATTGCGCTTGCGCGCGCGCTCGCGGTGGAGCCCAAGGTGCTGCTGCTCGACGAACCCTTCGGCGCACTCGACGCCAAGGTGCGCAAGGAACTGCGCCGCTGGCTGCGCCGCCTGCACGACGAGCTGCACGTGACCAGCGTGTTCGTCACGCACGACCAGGAAGAGGCCCTCGAAGTGGCCGACCGGGTGGTGCTGATGAACCAGGGCCATGTGGAACAGGTGGGCGCGCCGCAAGAGGTGTGGGACCACCCGGCGAGCCCGTTTGTGTATGGCTTTCTGGGCGATGTGAACCTGTTTCACGGCCGCGCGCACGAAGGCCAGATGCACCTGGACGGCGTGTCCATTGCATCGCCCGAACACGCCGGCGCGCAGGACGCGCAGGCGTTCGCCTATGTGCGCCCGCACGAGCTGGACGTGTTGCCCTATGCACCGGGTCTGAGCGGCATGGTCGTCAAGCTCGACCGCGCGGTGGTCGTGGGACCGATCGCGCGGCTCGAACTCCTGCCCGTGGCGCCACCCGCCAACGGCGACCCACCCAAGCTCATCGAGGCGCACCTGTCGGCCGACCGCTTCAAGGAACTCGGCATCCAGGAAGGCGACACGGTGGTGGTGGCGCCACGCAAGGCGCGCGTGTTCCTGCAGCCGCAAGCAGCCTGAGCGAGCCGCTGTCCTGATGCGATCCTGACGCGGGGTGTGCTACGTTGCGCCGATGACGCCAACGGACGCAACGCCACCCCCATCTCACCCCAGCCGCTGGCCAGGCGCACTGGTCTGGGCCCTGGCCGCTCTGGCCATGGCGGTGCTGCAACCTGTGCTCGACCTGGCCAACCTCGCCATGCTGCTGGTGCTGGCCTCAGCCCTGGCCGCGCTCTGGCTCACGCCAGCCATGTGCCTGGCAACCTGTGCGCTCGCGGTGCTGATGTTCAACTTCGCCCTGGTGCCGCCGCGCTTCACTTTTAGCGTGGATCTGCACCAACACGCCCTGCTGCTGGCCACCATGCTGTCGGTGAGCTGGATTGTGGCGCTGCTGATGGCGCGACAGCGCCGGCTGGCCGAGGCCGAGCGCCTGCTCGCGCAACGAGCACGGCAATTGCAGGACTTCGGCTCCACCCTGCGCGACAGCGACGATCCCCGCTCGCGCACGCCCGACCTGCAAGCCGCACTGACCTCGTTGGTGGGCTCTCCGGTGGCCTTGTTGCTGCGCGAAGGTCCCGAGGCCGAAATGCGCCTGGGCGAGGCCAGCAGCGATGGCTGGGCGGGCCTGGGCCTGAGCCTGCGCCACAGCCAGGCCATGGGACCCGGCACCGGACGCCACGAGGACCAGAGCGCCTGGTACCTGCCGCTGCGTGGGCGCCAGGCGGGCCTGGGCGCAGCGCTGCTGCCGCTGACCAACCAGCCCGAACCCGCGCCCGAACTGCGCGCCCACGCCCAGGCCCTGTGCGACCAGATGGGGCTGGCGCTGGAACGCGCCAACGCCACCCAGGCCGCTGCGTTGGCGCGCGAGCAGGCGCACGCGCACGCACTGCGAAACACGTTGCTGGCGGCCATCTCGCACGACTACCGCACACCGTTGGCCACCATCCTGGGCGCGGCTTCCTCACTGCACGACCAGGCCGACCGGCTCTCGGCCGATCAGCGCCAGCGCCTGGCCGCGACCATCATCGACGAGGCCGGCCAGCTCGGACGCATCACCGACAACACGCTGCAGCTCGCGCGCCTGGACACGCCGGGCCTGGCCCTGCACCTGGATTGGGAGTCGGCCGAAGAACTGGTGGGCACTGTGTTGCGCAGAGCCCGCCAGCGCCAGCCCGACCGCGCCGTGAAGGCTCGCCTGCAGCCCGGGCTGCCGCTGCTGCGCGTGGACGCGGTGCTGCTGGTGCAGCTGCTGGACAACCTGGTCGACAACGCACTGAAGTACGGCGGCGACAGCGCGCCGGTGGAGATCGCCGCCACGCTGGAAACTGGCCAGGTCCGACTGGCCGTGCTGGATCGGGGCCCCGGCATCCCGCCCGAATGGCGCGAGCGTGTGTTCGATGCCTTTCAGCGCGGTGACCCCGGTGACCCGACAGCCCGGCCGGCCGATGCCCCCGCACGGCGCGGCGCTGGTGTGGGCCTTGCGGTATGTCGCACCATTGCCCGAGCGCACGGCGGTGAACTCACACTGCGCATGCGCCCGCGGGGCGGCTGCAGCTTCGAATGCACGCTGCCTGCGAACACGCCGCAGACCGACGCACCAGAGGCATCCGCATGAGCCTCAAAGTGCTGCTGGTGGAGGACGACCGCGAACTGCGCGGCACCCTGCGCGAATCGCTGCAAGTGGAAGGCTACGAGGTGGCTGCAGCTGCCAGCCTGGCCGACGCTCAAGCGCTGCTCGCGAACACCGAGGTCGATATCGTGCTGCTCGACCTGGGCCTGCCCGATGGCGATGGCGAAATGCTGCTGACCACCTTGCGGCGCGGTCGCAGCACGCCGGTGATCGTGATCTCCGCGCGGGAAACCGACGACCCCAAGATCCGCTTGCTCGACGCCGGCGCGGACGACTTCCTGGTGAAGCCCTTCAGCCTGGGCGAGCTGCTCGCGCGCATGCGCGTGGCGCTGCGCCACCGCGGCACGCCGCTGCAGGCGGCCATCACCCTGTACACCCACGGCGATTTGCGTGTTGACCTGCACGCGCACCGCGTGCGCCTGACCGGCGAAGACGTTCACCTCACGCCCACCGAATTCAAACTGCTGGCGCGCCTGGTGCGCAACGCTGGCCAGGTGGTCACGCACCGGCAGCTGCTGGCGGATGTGTGGGGCGCCGAGTTCACCGAGCACACCCATTACCTGCGGCTCTACATGGGGCAGCTGCGTGCCAAGCTGGAAGCCGACCCGGCCGACCCGCAGCGCCTGTTGACCGAACCCGGCGTGGGCTACCGGCTGGTGGAGAGTGAGGACTGAAGACTGAAGCACTGAAGTGGGCCCTTATGCGTTCCTGATGTACCCGTCGGTACGCTGCGAGTCCTGTTCACTTCGCACCCTCGCCCATGACCGCGACCGCCAGTTCCATCGACGCCGATCAGCCCGCTTCACCGCTGCAACGGCAAGGCACCGCCGCCCTCACCCTGGGCGCACTGGGTGTGGTGTATGGCGACATCGGCACCAGCCCGCTCTACACCGTCAAGGAAATCTTCGCGCCCGCCACCGGCGTGGCACTGAACGCGCACAACCTCATCGGCGCGGTTTCGGTGATCTTCTGGGCACTCATGCTGGTGGTCACGCTGAAATACGTGATCCTGATCCTGCGCGCCGACAACCGCGGCGAAGGCGGTGGTCTGGCGCTCACCGCGCTGGCCGCCAACGCGGTGCGCTCACGCCCGGCCTTGCGCAACGCGCTGCTGCTGCTGGGTGTATTCGGTGCCACGCTGTTTTACGGCGACAGCGTCATCACACCCGCCATCTCGGTGCTGGGTGCCATGGAAGGCCTTCAGCTCGTGACGCCTGCGCTGGCGCCCTATGTGATCCCGATCACCGTGGTCATTGTGGTGGGCCTGTTCGCGGTGCAGCGCTTTGGCACCGGTCTGGTCGGTCAATTGTTCGGTCCGATCATCGTGCTGTGGTTCGTCACACTGGGCGCCATCGGTGTGGTGCACATCGTGGAACAGCCCGCCATCCTGTCGGCGCTCAACCCGGTGCACGCCTGGAATTTCCTCACCGAGCGCGGCTGGTACGTGTTTGCCGCTGTGGGTGCGATCGTGCTGGCGCTCACCGGCGCCGAGGCCCTCTATGCCGACATGGGCCACTTCGGCCGCAAGCCGATCCAGCTCGCATGGACAGGCCTGGTGCTGCCCGGCCTGGCGTTGAACTACATGGGCCAGGGCGCGCTGCTGATGGCCGACCCCACGGCCATTGAAAACCCGTTCTACCGCCTCTTCCCCGACGCCTTCGTGTTGCCCGCGCTGGTGCTGGCCACGCTCGCGGCCATCATCGCCTCGCAAGCCGTGATCTCCGGCGCCTACTCCATGACCCCGCAGGCCATCCAGCTCGGCTTTCTGCCGCGCATGGCGATCACGTACACCTCGGCGCGCGAGGCCGGGCAGATCTACATGCCGGCGGTCAACTGGGTCTTGATGGTGGGTGTGGTGGCCGCCGTGGTGGGCTTTGGCAGCTCGTCAGCGCTCGCCGGTGCCTACGGCATTGCGGTGACGCTCACCATGATGATCACCACCGTGCTGACCTACTTTGTGGTGAGCGAGGGCTGGCGACTGCCCAAGCCGCTGGCCATTGGCGCCACGGTGTTTTTTCTGGCCATCGACG
>JANPKR010000406.1:0-4406 GCA_031426175.1 Hydrogenophaga sp.
AGCCCGGGTGCTGGAAAAACTGCACCTGGCCAACAACGCTGAACTCACGGTTTATGCCATTCGAAATGGGATTGTCTGAAGGATTTTGGGGCTGTTGGGGAATTGAATGTGCGCCAACGCACATTAATCACTGTCGGGAAACTTGACATCTTGGAGTGAATTGAACCAGTTCAATCCTGCTCAATTTGACAAGTGGTTGGTACATAGAAGGATTCGGCTGCTGGCACGCTAACTGCGTACGGTAATCCAAGTCGGGGGAATTGGATGTCGAGAAACCCCCTGACCTTCTCCCTTTTCCAACAGAAAACTCCATGATCAAACTTTCCAAAATCGCTGCTGCTGCAGCAATCGCCCTGTCGTTTGGCGGTGCAAACGCCGCTTACGTGATCGACAGTTTCTCCACACCGCTGGCACCCCTTGAATCGAACCAGATCAAGGACGTCACATCCGACGGTAACGCTGTGTTTGCTGCACCTGTGGCTGATCCCGCCATTTTGGGAAGCTCGCGTGATCTTTACATTTCCAAGCAGGGCGATGTTGCGGACGACTTGGGTTCGGGTGTTACATCAAATGTGTTCAATGGAACATGGCGCTACTCGGAGCAAACTGGGCAGAACGGTTTCGGTACAGTTCGTTGGGACGGTGAAAGCTCGGGTACGCTCATAAACACCAGCGGCTTGGGCGGTGTGGACCTGACGGGTTTTGGAGATCGTTTCCAAGTGGATCTGGTGCGCACCGACGCGGGTCTCCCACTGACTTTCTTCGCGTGGACCGACGCATTGAACAACAACGTGTATACCCGCTCATCGGTGATGCTTGCAGCCGCTGGCGCCGGCAGCTACATCTTCAATTTCTCCGATTTCATCGGTGCCAATTTTGCTGATGTCGGTGCCTTGGAATTGCAGGTCAATGGCGGTCAGTTCGGCGATCTGGACGCTCAAGTCGACATGGTCAGCGTGGTTCCAGAGCCAGGCACCCTGGCATTGGCCGGTATTGCCCTGTTGGGTCTGGGCGCGATTCGCCGCCGCAAGTCCTGATTCCCTGGATTGCAATTCAAGATTGCAATCCAGCCGAATAAAAAAGCAGCCTTCGGGCTGCTTTTTTCATTGTTGGTTGAATCGTATTGAATCGAACTGAAGAATGGTTTTGTTGATTCATAAGGGATTCAGACCCCAAATGGCATCAGCGCGACAAAGCCCGATGCTGGCTGGGGAATAATGGCCCATGAGCATCGCCACGTCCATCTGGAGCCCCCTGCGCCAGCCCGCCTTTCGCGGCCTGTGGATTTGCGGCGCCATCTTCTTCATTGGCGCCGGCATGCAGACCATGGCTGCTGCGTGGCTCATGGTGGAACTCACCGGCTCGTCGTTTCTGGCGGCGCTGGTGCAGACGGCGGTGTTCCTGCCCATGTTTTTGCTGGCCTTGCCCGCGGGGGTGCTGGCCGACACCACCGACCGCCGCCGCCTGATCTCGGGTGCGCTCATCGCCCAGGTGGCCGCCTGCACGCTGCTGGCCGCGCTGGTGCTGGCCGGCTGGGGTGGGCCTGGGGCGGTGCTGTTTCTGGTGTTTGTGTGCGGCTGCTGCACGGCGGTGCTCACGCCGGCGTGGAATTCGTCGGTGGTCGACCCTGTGCCGCGGGAGGAGTGGCCGCAAGCCATCACCGCCATCGGTATCGCCTACAACGCGGCACGCGCCATTGGCCCCACGCTGGCCGGCCTGCTGTTCGCGCGGCTGGGTGCAGGCTGGGTGTTTGTGGTCACGGTGTTCAGCACGCTGGTGATGTGGGAGTCGATCCGCCGCTGGCCCCCGCGCGCGCACCCGCCGTCAAGCCTGCCACCGGAGCGTCTGTGGGGCGGCACGCTCAGCGGCCTGCGCTTTGCCTGGCACTCACGCATCATCCTGGCGCAATTGGTGCGGGTGATGGCGTTCAGCGCGGCCGGCTCGGCGCTGTGGGCGCTGCTGCCGGTGATTGCGCAGCGCCAGCTGGGCACCGGGGCCGAGGGCTTTGGTTTGCTCATGGGTTGCCTGGGCACCGGAGCCGTGGGTGCGGGCTTGGTCATCGGCCGCATGCGCGCGCGTTTCCCGCTGGACGCGATCGTGGCCACCAGTTGCGTGGCGTTTGCCGCCGTCATGTGGATCGCCGCCTGGGTGCGGGTGCCCATGCTGGTGTACGCGGCCATGGCTGTGGGCGGCGCCGCGTGGATGTCCACCATGTCCACCTTCAACACCGCCACCCAGGCCAGCGCGCCGCCCTGGGTGCGCTCTCGCGCCGTGGCGCTGCACATCGTCTCTGCGCTGGGGGCATTCGCCATTGGCTCGGCCTTCTGGGGCGCGGTGTCCGACATCGCCGGCCTCACCGCCGCGCTGGTGGCCGCCGGCGTGGTGATGGCCGCAGGCCTGCTGCTGGTGAGGCCGTTTCCGCTGCGCATGGGCGCGCTGCACGAGGTGACGCAGGGGACGCCCTGGGACGAGTTGTTTGTTGTGGACGAACCCAACCCGGCCGCCGGCCCGGTGGCGGTGGAAGTGGGCTACCGCATTCGCCCCGGTGTGGACCAGGCGTTTCTGGACACCATTGCCCGAATGAAAGCGCCACGCCGGCGCGACGGCGCCAGCTTCTGGCGCGTGTACCGCGACCTGGGCGAACCTTCGCGCTATGTGGAGCGTTTCATCGTCGCCTCGTGGGCCGATTACCTGCACCAGCGCGCCCGCGCCACCGTCGCCGACCGCGCGCTGGAAACGGACATTCGTGCATTTCTTGCCGAGGGAGAGAGCGCGACCATGTCGCACTACATTGCCGAGCGGTGAGCGCTTGGCAGCGCAACTTCGGCACCGGTGAACCTGGTGTCATCTGCCTGTGTTTTCATGCGCTGTTTTCTTTTTCAACCCCCTTCGTGAAAGGTCGACGATGTTCCGAAAAATGGTTCTGCTCCCGATGTTCCTGGCTCTGGCCTTCACCCTGTCCGCCTGCGGCAAAGCAGATCCTCAGGCTCAGCTGGAAGCCGCCGTGCAGAAGTTGCAGGACAACCTGGAAGCCAAGGACACCAGCGCAGTCGTCGACCAGCTCGATGCCAGCTTCCAGGCGCAAGACGGGCTGGACCGCGACTGGGCGCGCCAGACCATGACACTCATGTTCCTGCGCTACGCCAGCGTCAAGGTGATTGCGGTCACCCGCAAGAGCAGCATCGACCCGACCGCGCCGCAGTCCGGCCTCACGCAGGCGCAGGTGCTGGTCACGGGGGCACAAGGTTTGATTCCGGAGCGCGCTGCGCCCTACGAGGTGCGCCTGGAATGGCGGTACGTGTCGGACGACTGGAAGCTGACCCGACTGACCTGGGAATGACGTCCGCATGACGCCCGAGCTCTGGCTGCTGGTGGTGGGAGCGGCTGTGGCTGGCTTCGTGCAGGGCCTGTCGGGTTTTGCCTTCAGCATGGTGGCCATGTCGTTCTGGGTCTGGGGCATCGACCCTCGCGTGGCGGCTGTGCTGGCGGTGTTCGGCTCGCTCACCGGGCAGCTCATTGCGGTGTTCACCAGCCGGCGCGGTTTTCGCTGGCCCGCGCTGTGGCCCTTTCTGGCTGGCGGTGCGGTGGGCGTGCCCATCGGTGTGGCGGTGTTGCCGCACCTCAACGCCGATCTCTTCAAGCTGATCCTGGGCAGTGTGCTGGTGGTGTGGTGCCCGGCCATGTTGTTGTCGACCAAGCTGCCGAACGTGACGCGCGGTGGGCGCCTGGCCGATGGTGTGGCCGGTGCAGCCGGCGGCTTCATGGGCGGCATTGGGGGCTTCACCGGTGTGGTGCCCACGCTGTGGTGCACGCTGCGCGGCATGGAAAAAGACCGGCAGCGCACGATCGTGCAGAACTTCAATCTCGCCGCACTGTCGTTCACCATGCTCGGCTATGTGGCCACCGGGGCTGTGACGCGCGACGTGTGGCCGCTGCTGCCAGTGGTGGCGGTGGCGCTACTGGTGCCGGTGTTGCTCGGTGCCCGGCTTTACGTGGGGTTGAGCGAGGCAGCCTTTCGCAAGCTCGTGCTGTCGCTGCTCGCGCTTTCGGGCGTGGCCATGTTGGTGGCGGCCGTGCCCCGGTTGCTGAATCAGCCGCCGGTGAAGATCTCGGTCGCGAGCTTCATGAGCGCGAGCACCGGCGCGCCCAGCATGGGCAGGGTGAAGGCGATGCCCACCAGGCCGGCCGAGAGCGTGAGCGGGAAACCAATCGCGAAGGCGTTCATTTGCGGCGCGATGCGCGAGACGAAGCCCAGCACGATGTTGACGAACATCAGCATGCCGATCATGGGCAACGCGATCCACAGACCGTAGCGGAACACCACCGCGCCCAGCTCGTGCAGCTGCATGCGGTTGACCGAGTCGAGCGCACCGCCACCCACAGGGAAGGTGTTGAAACTGGCGATC
>JANPKR010000407.1:0-1821 GCA_031426175.1 Hydrogenophaga sp.
CTACACCTGGTACGCGAAAAGCGTGCAGCGCAGCCATGTCAACACCACCTGCAAGCTGCTCATGATGGGCCACGCCTTCGAAACACTGGGCTGTCACGTGGTGGGCTGGCGCACCGACAACTACAACTTCGCGTCGCAAAAGGCCATTGAGCGGCTGGGCGCGAAAAAAGACGGTGTCATCCGCGGCCACGCCCTGCGCCGCGACGGCACCATCCGCGACACGGTGATGTACAGCATGCGTGAGGGTGAGTGGCCGGAGGCGAAAGCCCAGCTGCTGTACCTTCTCGACCGGCACGGATAGCATCCTTTGTATATACTTTCAGGATATACAAAAGCAACTTGGAGGCTTGAATGAACAAACCCCTGAAAGCTGATCAGCTGGCCATGCCCAGCCAGTTCACATCCGTTTTCACCTCCGGCAACAGCCAGGCGGTGCGCCTGCCGAAAGCATTTCGCTTCAACGACAAGACTGTGGAAATCCTGCGCCGCGGTGACGAGGTGATCCTTCGACCACGACGCCCGACGTTGGGCGAAGTCATGGCCGACTTGCCGCCGCTCAGCAAGGAAGAGGCGGCCCAGTGGGACGCCGTGATGGCCGAGGTTCGCGCCGATCAAGGTGAGCTCCGGGAACTCGATTGGTCCTGGCTGTCCGGCGACGAACCAGCGCCCGCACCTACGTCCACGCGTCGCGCAGCTTCGGTCAAGAAATCCGCAAGCATCAAGGTGGCCGGAAAGCGTCGGTCATGAAATACCTGCTGGACACCGACACCGTCAGCCACCTTGTCCGGGGCTCAAGCGAAACCTTGATCAAACGGGCGACCAAACTGGGTGTTGACGAAGCGGCCATTTCCGTGGTCACGCGCGGCGAGTTGGCCTACGGAGCCGCTCTCAAACCGTTGAAGACACAGCTGCGCGCTACGTTCGATCGCATCCTTGGCGCACTGAACGTGCTGCCGCTCGGTGCTGAAGTTGGGATCCATTACGGCGAGATCCGGGCGGCGCTGCGCGCGGCGGGGCAGCCCATCGGCCCGAACGATCTGTGGATCGCGGCCCACGCGCGCGCACTCAAACTTACGCTGGTCACCCACAACGTCCGGGAGTTCCAGCGCGTGCCTGGCCTCAAGGTCGAGGATTGGCTCTGAGCAGAGCCCACGGGAGAACCTCATGCTGATCGACTTCTTCTACACCCTGCGCTCGGCCAAGTTGCCGGTTTCCGTCAAGGAATACCTCATGCTGCTGGAGGCCTTGCAGGCCGACGTGGTGGGGCCGCGCAACCCCGACGCCTGCAGCATGGACGACTTCTACTTTCTGGCGCGCACCGCGCTGGTGAAGGACGAGAAGCACTACGACAAGTTCGACCGCGCCTTCGCCGCTTATTTCAAGGGCGTGGAGATGATCGCGGACTTCACCAAGCCCATTCCCGCCGACTGGCTGCGCCAGGAGATGGAGCGCATCCTCTCGGACGAGCAGAAAGCCAATGCACCCAAGATGGACTGGGACGAGCTCATGGAGACGCTGCGCAAGCGCCTTGAAGAGCAGAAGGAGCGCCACGAAGGCGGCAGCAAGTGGATCGGCACCGGCGGCACCTCACCGTTCGGCAACAGCGGGCAGAACCCGCAGGGTGTGCGCATCGGCGGCAAGGGCGGCAACAAGAGCGGTGTGAAGGTGTGGGAGCAGCGCGCCTACCGCGACTACGACGACACGCAGGAGCTGGGCACGCGCAACATCAAGGTGGCGCTGCGCCGCCTGCGCAAGTTCGCGCGCGAGGGTGCGGCCGAGGAACTCGACCTGCCGGACACGATCCGCGCCACCGCGCGCCAG
>JANPKR010000408.1:0-3426 GCA_031426175.1 Hydrogenophaga sp.
GCAGCACGGCTGTGGCGGCCGCTCGTGCGTCGGCATCGTTCAACTGCGGATCGAGCGGGGTGTAGATGACCACGATGGCTCCGTCGTCGCCCTGCCCGGTGATCCGGCTCAAGGCTCCTTGTATTTTGGCCATGGCGTCGCTGGCTGTGAAGCGGTTGTTGACCCAATAGAAGCGCCAGACCTGCAGGCGTTGGCTGTTCGCCGCCAGCCCACCAGCCTGGTTGCGCAGGATGGCAGTGGCCACGGTGAGTGGCCGCCCGGCCAGCTGGGCAGCAGCACTGCTGACGGACACTTGCGACCAGCGCTTGTCATCGCTTGTCACCAGCACGTTGACCGAGGTCACCAGTTTGCGTTCGTAATCCTGGTCGCGGTAGTAGCTGAGGTGCAGTCCCACGGCTTCGCCTTGTGGACCAGTAAAGCCAAGATGGCGGGTGTCAGACGAGAACTTGAACGCCGGGGCCCAGTCGCTTGGCGTGGTCGTGGCTTTCTGCCAGGGTGCTTGAATCGGTGGCTCACTCAGCGCAGCGGCTTCGGTGTTGATGCTGATCGCCAGCAGACGTTCCAGCAGATGCGGTGAAGCCACGATCAAAAGCCCAGCCACTACTGCAATGGCACTGGATCGACCCTTTGGAGCGGGCTCCGGACTTGCGACCAAGGGCAACGGGCCCGCAGGGAGCGCAGGGGTATCGGCCCAACGGGCACCGATGAACAGCATGATGAGGATCACCACCCCGAAGAACACCCAGCCATAGATGAGGTGGTCCACGCCGGTCGCCAGCTCGTTGCCCGAAAGGTGGCCGATCATCACGATCATGTAGGCGCGCATCCAGTTGGCCACCAGCGGCACGAGGATGGCAACACCCAAAAAGACAAGGCGCTTTTTGATGCTGCTGTAGCTGAGGTAAGCAAACAGGCAGCCGACCGTGACCGAGGCGATCATGTAGCGAATGCCACTGCAAGCTTCCACCACGGACCAAGCACCTGAAGGAATGATGAACTGCAGGCCTTCGCGATAAACGGGAATACCGCTCAGGCGCAAGGCCCAGATCGTGAAATCGGCAGTCCATTCCATCAGCTGGGGCAACATGAAGTCGCCGATGGGCACAGCAAAAAACAAAAAACCGAGCGGAAACGCCATGGCCAAAGTGACCGACCAACCCACGATGGCCGGCACCGCCAGCACCAGCAGCAACACCAACGACAGGTGGGTCACGGCATTGACAGCAACCAGATCGCCTGCGAGCCAAAGGCAGGCAGCGCCGAGCATGAGGATCCACGCCGAAGGTGAGGGCCGGGGAACATAGGCGGCAAGCGAGTGGCGGATGCGCCAGATCAACCAGAGCGAAATGAACGGCACAACGAAGCCGTGCGCATAGGTATCGGAAACCGACCAGATGGCAACCATGCCCCGCGCTGTTTGCGAATACAGAGTCAAGATGGCCACTAGCAGAACGAGCAAGCCAGACAGTGGCCCTCGCCAGCGGTTTGGCACATCAAATGCACGCGGTGAAGTCGTCATGCACTCGCTCCAGTTGGGTAAGGAAAGTGGGCGTCCAGCCCCTTCATGTGGTCGGCCCAGCGGAAGTGCCTGCAGACGTGTGCGCGTGCAGCTCGGCCCAGCGCCATCGCAGCGTCTGAGTTTTCCAGCAGCATGTTCAGCGATGCAAGAAAGACGGCAGGTTCACTGGCCCGCAGCAAGCCATCTTCGGCAGACGCTCCAATGGCTTCAGCGCAAGCCGGGACGGTGATGACGGGTTGGGCCATGGACATGGCTTCGAGGATCTTGTTTTGCACACCACGGGCCACGCGCAACGGCACGACCACCGCACTGGCAAACTGAAGGTAGGGTCGAACGTCAGGAACAGTTCCTGAAATCTTGACGCTGTCGCTGGCCAGTGCCACGACATCTTTCGATGGATTGCGGCCAACAATATGAAAGCACGCGGTGGGCCAGCGCGCTTTCACTTGTGGCATGACGTGTCGTGCAAACCACTTGACACCGTCGACATTGGGCCAGTAGTCCATGGCTCCCACAAACACGATCGCCTTCTCACTGGCAGAAAACGGGTTGTGTCGATCCGTTGCACGCGAGAAGTAGTCCGCGTCCACGCCATTGCTCAGCGTCTCGGAGCTCACCGCAGCATCTGGCGCCAATGAATGAAACAACGCCGTTTCAACGGGTGTCACAAAAAACGAGTGCTTGGACAAACGGGCGATGGTTCTTTCAGCGCGGAGCAGTTGATCAGCTTCGCGTTGATAAATCCAGGAAACTGGCCAACGATGCGCGGGGGCATAGTCGCGCCATTTGCAGGAGTCGACGTCGACGAAATCCACCACCATGGGCGTTTGGGGCAGCAGGGGCTCAGCGTACTGGGCCATGGCTGAGGTGAACACCAAGCTCGCCTGCAAAGGGTGATTCGCCTGCGTTCGCTGAACCCACCTGCGCATGCCTGTGCTCCGATAGAAAGCCATGGTGAGAGCCTCGCATCTGAGCAATCCGACCAGGCTTAGAAACTTCGAGACCTTGGGGTTGATTCGCTCCACATGCAAGTCGGGGCAGAGCGCCTTCAAAGCCGGCAGGTGTTCGTCGTCGTCATGGGTGTCGATAAAAGTGCCAAGAAACACCCTGTGGTGCTGTTGCAGGTGCCGCAAGAGGTGGTACGAACGCACTTTGTCACCCTTGTTGGGGGGATACGGCATGCGATGCGCCAGAAAAAGGACATTACCCATGACTGCGTCTCACCCGTTCAACGGCACGCGTTCAGAACTAGGCGCAAACCAATCAATCGCGGGTCAGACAACGGGCACCTCTGGCAAACGATCGGGCGCGCGTTCCTTCAAAAAAATGTCGTCCATGCGGCCCCAGCGGAAATCGTCCAGCAGGCGCGCCAGGCGCTGTTCGGTGCGCCCGATGTTCACGTAGTGGCGGAAGCGGGTTTTCAGGTCGATGCCGGCCACGCGGGGTTGGCCGGGGTCGATTTCCCAGGGGTGGAAATAAAAGATGGCAGCCTCGGCGTCGCGCTGGTTCACCTGCTGCAGCATCCAGCGCGAGAGCGCATAGGGCAGCAGACGAAAGTAACCGCCGCCGCTGGACGGCAGGTTGCGGTTGAACATGCGCAGCGTGGTGGGCGGCACTTCCATGAGACCGTCGCGGATCTGGTGTGCGAAGCGCGGGGCATCGGGCATACCGTAATGGTCGTGTTTGACGGGGTAGATGCTGGAGCTGTAGCGGTAGCCCGCACGCAGCAGGGTGTCCAGCGCCCAGAGGTTGTCGGTGCCGATGGAGAAGCTGGGCGCGCGGTAGCCCTGCACTTCCCGACCACCGATGTCTTCGAGCAAGGACTTGGCGTGCGACACGTCGTGAAAAAACTCGGTCTCGGTCAGGTCGGACGCACGCTGGTGACCGTAGCCATGGCTGGCGAGTTC
>JANPKR010000409.1:0-5275 GCA_031426175.1 Hydrogenophaga sp.
CATCCCTGCGTTGGCGACTTCCTTGCAATCCTGCCTGTGTTCAACCCCTCATCTGGAGTTTCGCATGGGAAAAATCTTCAACACCAACACGTGGCGTGCCCCTTTGCAGTTGATCGACTGCTGGCTCCCCTTGCCTTCCGAGCGCCGTGCGCGCCCAGCTGATTCGTTCACTGCGGCCAAGACCGTGGAGCGCTTTTCACGAGCCGGTTGGCTCAACCGGGAGGCAGCCAATGGCCCAGCATCGCAGTTGCGACCACAAATCCCGGGCCAGCCGGGTTCGCCTGCAGTCTGCCGCGTGCGGGTATTGCGCCATTCCGAAGTTCGTAGAACCCCCAATCGTGACACGCGGCTTGTCTTGTCCGGCCCCATCGGCGATGTGTGCGCAGAACTTGACCGCCTCGCGGCGTTGGAGGAGGCGTCCTTGGCGCGCGCAGCCTGAGTACACCGAAGCTGCGAGACACGGGGCTCGCCGCCCAGACGGCAAAGGCACAATAGACGCATGAATATTGTGATTCTTGACGACTACCAAGACGCGGTTCGCAAGCTGAAATGTGCGGAGATTCTGGAGCCGTACCCCGCCAAAGTGTTTACGAACACTGTCAAGGGCGTGGGTCAGCTCTCGGTGCGGCTCCGCGACGCCGATGTGCTGGTACTGATTCGTGAACGCACCCAGATCTCGCGCCAGCTCATCGAAAAGCTGCCCCGTCTCAAGCTGATAGCCCAGACTGGGCGCGCAGGCAGCCACCTTGATGTGGCGGCCTGCACTGAGCGCGGTATTGCCGTGGCCGAAGGCGTCGGTTCTCCTGTGTCCACGGCCGAACTCACCTGGGGTTTGATCATGGCGTCGATGCGCCGGATTCCGCAGTACGTGTCGAACCTCAAACACGGAGCCTGGCAGCAGGCCGGACTTAAATCGTCGGCCATGCCGGTGAACTTTGGCGTGGGCATGGTGCTGCGCGGAAAGATCCTTGGACTTTGGGGATACGGGCGTATCGGGCAAATGGTGGCAAGCTACGGTCGCGCCTTCGGCATGCGTGTGGTCGTCTGGGGCAGCGAAGCTTCATGCGCCAGAGCCGTTGCAGATGGTTTCGAATCCGCTGAAAGCAAGGAATCGTTTTTCGCGTCGGCGGACGTGCTTTCGTTGCACCTGCGTCTGAGCGAAACGAGCGCCGGATGTGTCACCCTGGAAGACCTCGGCCGCATGAAGCCCACAGCGCTTCTGGTCAACACATCGCGTGCCGAGCTGATCGAGCCCGAGGCTTTGCTCGCTTCGCTGAACCGTGGGCGCCCGGGCATGGCGGCGGTGGATGTTTTTGAATCGGAGCCGATTCTCCAGGGGCATGCGCTGCTGCGACTGGAGAACTGCATTTGCACGCCTCACATTGGCTATGTGGAGCAAGACAGCTACGAACAGTACTTTGCGTCAGCGTTCGACAACGTGGTTAACTTCATCAAGGGCACACCGACCAACATCGTGAACCCGGGTGCGTTGCAAGTCCGCCGTTAGCAGCATACGAACTCACAAAGAAACGCCGCATCAGCGGCGTTTCTTTTGGGTACAGCGTCGCGCTTGCCTGATCAGCGTCGCCCGTCTGATTTTCCACCGTCGGACTCGTCTGGCGGCGGATCAAAATCGATCACTTCGAAGTCGATAAGGTTATCGCCAGGACGGATATCAAAGTCTGCGGGCTGGGTCGGCTTGGCCGACGCTTCAACCGTCACATCCACCTCGGGCAGCGACGCTTCAAACTGCGCCATCTCCGAAAGATCGTCCAGATTGATATCCAGGCCTAGCCGAGGCGAGGCAGGGGGGATGTCGCCCAGGCCCATGGGTTGGGTGTGTTGCTCCGAAACCTCGGCGAAAGGCTTGGTCACGGGGCGCGTCGCCTTGCCCGCAGCCTTCAACGGTTGCATTGCGGTGTGCTGGAAATCGCTGCTGGCACGGGGCGTCTGGCCGTCTCGCTGGATGAGATCCTTGACGATCGCGTGAAGCATCAACAATTCTCGGTAAGCCTCCAGATCGAAAACCTCAGAACTGCTGTCGGTCGAGTCGCGGAAGATCGACTGCTCGATCAGGTCCAGCACCCGTGGCTGTGGCCAGAGCGCCTGAATACGGCTGAACGCGGTTTCATAAGACTCCAGACCGAGTCCCCGCTGGGAATAGCTGTCAAACGGCGGCGCTCCAGCGTTGAACACATGGTTGAACTCTTCCCGCAAACTTTCATAGTCTTGGCGTCGCCCAAGACGGTGGTAGATGTGAAACAGGTCGAGGTAGGTCAGCGCACTGGGCTCATGGCTTTCTGTGAGGTGGTCCTTGAGCACCTGGATGGCTTGCTCGTCCTCGCCAAGCGACACAAAGAAGTCAGCTTGCTGCTGCACGTCAAACAACTCTTCGGTGGCCACGGAACGGGACACACCAATGGCGCTGCTGGAAAATTCGCGCCGGTCGCGGGGTGAAATCGCCCCTTCTGACAAAGGCATTGCGGGCATGGGCTGCATTACCGCGGGCTTGGCGGAGCGGTCTTTCAGCCCGTCAAAGGAAGAGTCCTGGTCGAGATCGAAGTCCAGATCCACGCCCACGTTTTCGTCCATCGGCGTCAACGGGGCCAGATCGGAGGATCGGCCAGGGACTTGATCGTCTGGTGCCAGCGGAGCGCGCAAAGTCTGCTCCTCATCTTCCGGCGCCCACCAGGCCCGGGAGGCTTCGGAGCCCTGCACTACAACTTCCTGGCGTCTCCGCCACACGAGCAGCACCGCCAACAAAGCCAGCAGCAGGCAGGCACCCAACAAGTACACCAGCCAATTCTGGAACCGTTGCGCCTGGGACAGTTCAAGCCGCTCGTTGAGGTCCCCCAGAGCAGCTTGGGAGCGGGTCTGCTCCTGACGCAGCTGTGCCACCTCGGATTCCAACGCCGCCAGTCTTTGTGCATCGCGCAGGATCTCTTCGGGGGTGGCGTTGATGCTTTTCCAGAGTTGAGCGGCGGCGGCGCGTGCCTCTTCAGAGGTGCTCGGTTCGCTCAACAGCAGCGGGGAAAGCTTGAGCGTGGGATCGCGTTCAATGCCGGTGGTCAGATCGATCGGGTCCAGTTGCAGCCGAGGCAAGGCGGGTGCAGCAGGTGGTTTGGGGGGTGCCCGGCGCACGACCGAGGGCGGCTTCGGTTCGGGTGTAGCCCGTGCAGGGGTGGCGGACCGTGGTTTCGGGGAGCCTTCGATCGCTGAGCCAGCAACGCCAGCAGCAGCCGACGATGGCGGTCCTGCAGGTGTGCCTGGAGCCACTGCCACGCGGGGCAGCACGGACATTTCGGCAGCCGCGGCTCCTGCAGGAGCCGGGTTTGCCGATGGTGTCGCGTTGGCCGTGAGAGGTTCGTTGACCAGATCGGCCAGCAGGACAAAGCGGCGCGTGAACTGGGTACCGCAGCCGGCTTTGACGTACAGAGTGACAAAGGGCTCGTTGACCGGCAAGCTGGCCTGCACCCGCACCGACGCTTCAACGTCGGGCGTGGTTCGCTGGGGTGACGTGCGAACCACGTTGGGCGACACCTGGGTATCGCCATAAAACACATCGGTCTGGATACACAGGTTGTTCAGGTCTTCGCCTGGGGCCAGCAAAACCTGGATGCGAACGTCCAGCGGGCGCCCGATCATGGCTGCACCACTGTGCCGACCCAAGGTGGCGGCGGAACTGCTCAGGGCAGTTGATAGCAAAATACAACCTGTCCAGTACTTGCGCACGCCAGACTTCCTTCTTTCGTTCGTTGGTTGATTCTGTCATAGCTCCAGAAGCTCTCATTCCAAATACAACACACTTATGCTCCCCATCTTTCAAAACACCGGCATTGTGGGAACGGGCGCCATGGGTCGCGGAATTGCGCAGATGGCCGCTCAGGCGGGTAGCCGGGTCTGGCTGTTCGACGTGCAGGCTGGTGCAGCCCAGGCAGCGCGTGACGCGCTGCACGCGACTTGGCAATCGCTGGTGAGCAAGAACAAAATGACGGCCGAGCAAATGCAGGCCTGTTTGAGCCGCTTGCAACTGCCCACCGCGCTGAGCGACCTCGCTCCTTGCGATCTGGTGATCGAGGCGATCGTCGAGCGGCTTGACGTGAAACAACGTCTCTTTGCCGAGCTAGAAGACATCGTTGGCCCAGACACAGTGCTGGCCACCAACACCTCCTCGCTGTCGGTAACGGCAATCGCCGCGCCGCTCAAGCGGCCAGCTCAGCTGGCAGGTTTTCACTTCTTCAATCCGGTGCCGCTGATGCGGGTGGTCGAGGTCATCGCTGGTCTGAAAACCACCGCCAAGGTCTGTGAGCAGCTCACCGCCTTCACGCGCCAGTTCGGTCACACCCCCGTGACCGCGCAGGACACGCCGGGCTTCATCGTGAACCACGCCGGGCGCGGCTACGGTACGGAGGCGTTGCGGGTGGTGGGCGAACGTGTGGCCGACTTCGGCACCATCGATCGCATCCTGAAAGACCAGATGGGGTTTCGCCTCGGTCCGTTCGAGCTGATGGACCTCACCGCGCTGGACGTCTCGCACCCGGTGATGGAATCCATTTACCACCAGTACTTCGAGGAGCCGCGCTACCGCCCCAGCGTGATCACCGCACAGCGGTTGGCCGGCGGCGTGCTGGGCAAAAAGGTGGGTGAAGGGTTCTACGCCTACGACAAGGGTGCGGCGCAGGTGCCGGCCGAGCCCACGGTACCCCAGGTGAGCGAAATGCCACCAGTGTGGGTGTCACCCAAGGCGGCGCGGCGCGCCGAGCTGTACCAACTGCTGAAAGACCTGGGTGCGCAGATCGAGACCGCGTCGGTGCCATCTTCCGCGGCGCTGATCCTGGTTGCGCCTCTGGGTCTGGACGTGACCACGCTCGCTGCGGTGGAGCGGCTGGACGCAACGCGCACCATGGGCATCGACATGATGCTGGACGACGCGTCGGTGAAACGCCGGGTGCTCGCAACCAACCCCGCCACCCGACCCGACATGGCCCAAGCTGCCCACGCACTCTTTGCGCGAGACGGCAAGGCGGTCAGCATGATCCGCGACAGCGGCGGCTTCGTCACACAGCGCGTCGTAGCCACCATCGTCAACATCGCGGCCGACATGTGCCAGCAAGGCATCTGCTCACCCGCCGATCTGGACGTGGCCGTGACGCTGGGCCTGGGTTACCCCGCAGGGCCGCTGGCCATGGGTGACCGAATCGGTCCGACCAACGTGCTGGAAATCCTGTTCAACCTGCAGACGGTCTATGGTGACCCGCGTTACCGCCCTTCCCCC
>JANPKR010000410.1:0-4620 GCA_031426175.1 Hydrogenophaga sp.
CAGGCGCTGGGCGAGGTCATGATCGGCGGCACCGTGGGCGAGGTTGTCGAGTCCATGCACCCCAAGTTCAAGGCCGGCGACCAGGTCGTGGGCATGGGTGGCTGGCAGGAATACAGCGTGGTTGACGCCAACCAGGTCGGTGCCCTGCGCAAGGTCGATACCACCCACGTGCCGCTGTCCTATTACCTGGGCGCGGTCGGCATGCCCGGCGTGACCGCGTGGTACGGCCTGGTGAAGATCATCAACCCCAAGGCCGGTGACACCGTGGTGGTGAGCGCAGCCACGGGTGCGGTGGGCAGTGCCTTCGGAGCCCTGGCCAAAGCGCGCGGCTGCCGCGCGGTGGGCATTGCCGGCGGCCCCGACAAGTGCAAGTACGCGGTGGAAGAGCTCGGCTTTGACGCCTGCATCGACTACAAGCTGCACAAGGACGCTTATTCGCTGGCCAAGGCGCTCAAAGACGTGTGCCCCAAGGGCATCGATGGCTACTTTGAAAACGTGGGTGGCATGGTGCTCGACGCCGTGTTGCTGCGCATGAACGCCTTCGGCCGCATTGCCGTCTGCGGGATGATCGCCGGCTACGATGGCGCGCCGCTGCCGCTGACCAACCCCGCGCTGATCCTGGTGAACCGCCTCAAAATCGAAGGCTTCATCGTCAGCGAACACATGGAAGTCTGGCCCGAGGCCCTGACCGAGCTGGGCACGCTGGTGGCCACCGGCAAGCTGCGTCCGCGCGAGACCGTGGCCGAGGGTTTGGCGGCGGCACCTGAAGCATTCATGGGTCTTTTGAAGGGCAGGAACTTCGGCAAACAGCTGGTCAAGCTGATCTGAGGGAGATCGACATGGCCGGCACGCACGAGGTGTTCAACCAGCCTGTGCCGCTGGTGGACGTGAACCTGTTTGCCACCAACCGGGCCATGCAGGCGGCGCTGGCGTTCAACGCCCCGGCGCTGGACACTGCGTCCTTGCACACACTCGGTGCTTTGGTGGGCAGCGGCGCGATGCAGCTGCATGCGCGGCTGGCCAATGTGCACACGCCGCAGCTCAAGACGCACAACCGGTTTGGTCAGCGGGTGGACCAGGTGGAGTTTCACCCGAGCTACCACGCGCTCATGACCGAGGCGGTGG
This sequence comes from Hydrogenophaga sp., assembly GCA_031426175.1. Taxonomy (GTDB): domain Bacteria; phylum Pseudomonadota; class Gammaproteobacteria; order Burkholderiales; family Burkholderiaceae_C; genus Hydrogenophaga. The sequence goes on from JANPKR010000410.1 coordinate 1,126, forward strand.
CGGCAGGGCTGCACGGCGCAGCGTTTTCCGCCGAGCAGCAAGCCACCGGCCACGCCCACCAGCGGCGCGCCGCCGGCTTCATGCTCTTCACCGAGCTTGAGCCCTCCATCCTCTGCCCCATCTCCATGAGCTACGCGGTGGCGCCTGCGCTCAAGGACAACCCTGCGATCTACGGGGATTGGGAAGCGGGCCTCACCAGCCGCAGCTACGACCCTGCGCTCAAGGTCTGGCACGACAAGTCTGGCCTGACCATGGGCATGGGCATGACGGAGAAGCAGGGCGGCTCGGACGTGCGCGCGAACACCACGCGCGCCGAGCCTGCTGGAAGCGACCGTTGGGGCCAGCGCTTCAGTGTCACCGGCCACAAGTGGTTTTTCTCGGCGCCCATGTGCGACGCCTTCCTGATCCTCGCGCAGACCACCACCGGTCTGAGTTGCCTGTTTTTGCCGCGTGTGTTGCCCGACGGTTCGATGAACCAGCTCTTCATCCAGCGCCTCAAAGACAAGCTGGGCAACAAGGCGAATGCGAGCTCGGAAGTGGAGTTCGTGGGGGCAAGCGCCTGGCTGGTGGGCGAGGAAGGCCGGGGCATCCCGCAGATCCTGGCCATGGGCACCATGACCCGGCTGGACTGCGCGCTGGGCACCAGTGGTCTGATGCGCCAGGCGCTGAGCATCGCGCTCAACCACACGGCGCAGCGCATGGCCTTCGGCAAGGCGCTGATCGACCAGCCGCTGATGAAGAATGTGCTGACCGATCTGGCGCTCGAATCCGAAGCCGCCACCGCCCTGGCCATGCGCCTTGCGCGCAGTTTCGACCGCCCGAACGACGCCCATGAGCAGGTGATGAACCGCCTGCTCACCCCGGTGGCCAAGTTCTGGATCTGCAAGCGAGGCAGCCATTTCGCCCAGGAAGCCATGGAGTGCCTGGGCGGCAACGGCTACGTGGAAGAAGGCGGTGAAGGCGTGATGGCGCGCATCTACCGCGAGATGCCACTCAACAGCATCTGGGAAGGCGCCGGCAACATCATGGCCATCGACTTGCTGCGCGCGCTGCGCAAAGCCGACGCCGCCGCCGCGCTGGCCCATGAGCTGGCACCCGCCAAAGGCATGCACCCCGCGCTGGACCGCCTGGCCGCGCAACTGCCGATTCGGGTGGAAGAGATGGCCACTGAAATGGAAGCCCGCCGGCTCGCGCAGGACGTGGCGTTGGCCGTGCAGGCCACGCTGCTGGCGCAGACCGCACCCACCGCGGTGTTCAGCGCGTTCTGCAATTCGCGCATCGGTGGCGAGTGGGGCCACAGCTTCGGCTCGCTGGGCGTCGGTATCGACTTCGACGCCATACTCACCCGCGCCATGCCGCACTGAAAAAAGACCCTGGAGACACCATGTCCGACCTCATCCTGCACCACTACCCCACGTCCCCGTTCTCTGAAAAAGTGCGCCTGATCCTGGGCCACAAAAAGCTCGGCTGGCAGAGCGTGAACATCCCGCGCATCATGCCCAAGCCCGACGTGCTGGCACTCACCGGCGGCTACCGCCGCACACCATTCCTGCAGATCGGCGCCGACATCTATTGCGACACGGCGCTCATCTGCGATGTGCTGGAGCACATCCAGCCCGAACCCACGCTCTACCCCGAGCACCTCAAAGGCATGGCGCGCGTGTTGTCCCAGTGGGCCGACAGCACCCTGTTCTGGGCCGCCATGGGGTACAACCTCAGCCCCAAGGGCGCGGCTGCGTTGTTCGCCGGCCAGCCGCCCGAAGCGGCCCAGGCTTTCGCGGCTGACCGAGGCGCCATGCGAACAGGCATGACCAGTCTGCGCCCGGGCGACGCCACCGCCGCCTACAAAAGCTACCTGCGCCGCCTCTCCACCATGGTGGAAATACACCCCTTCCTGCTGGGCGATGCGCCCTGCGTGGCCGACTTCGCGGCCTACCACCCACTGTGGTTCAGCCGCGTGGTCAATCCCACCATGGCTGGCATCCTGGACGCCACACCGCACGTCGTGCAATGGATGGACCGAATGGCCGCGATCGGCCATGGCCCTTTGACCAAGGTCACGTCCACCGAGGCCATTGCCATCGCCGCTGCGGCCCAACCCGAACCCCTCACAGACGACACTTTCCAGGACGACCACGGCATTGCGCTCGGCAGCCGGGTCACCATCAACGCCGAGACCTTTGGCCAGGAGCCCACCGAAGGCATCTTGCGCGCCGCCACCCGCACCCGCTACACGCTGGAGCGCACCGACGAGCGCGCCGGGCTGTTGCACGTGCACTTTCCGCGCATCGGATTTGTGCTGAGGGAAGTGCGCGCTTGAGACCCGAAGGACCCACGCACTGGCGCTGCTTGCCGTTCGATGCCCTGCATGCCCGAACGCTCTACCGCTTGCTCGAGCTGCGCAGCGAAGTGTTTGTCGTTGAACAAAAGTGCGTGTTCCAGGACATGGACGGCGCCGACACCCAGTGCATGCACGTGCTCGCCGAGACCCACCATCCAGGCGGGATCGAACTGATGGCCTACGCGCGTTTGGCGCCTGCCGGGCTGAAATACCCCGAGGCCAGCATCGGCCGCGTGGTGACGAATCCTGCGACGCGCGGCAGTGGCATCGGGCATGTGCTGATCCGCCAGTCGGTGCAGATGCTGCACGGACTGTGGGGGCCACAACCCATCCGTATCGGTGCGCAGGCGCATCTGCAGGGCTTTTACGGCCAGCACGGTTTCAAACCCGATGGGCCGAACTATCTGGAAGACGGTATCGACCACATCGAGATGGTTCGGGCCGACTGAGCTTTTCACACACAGGAGACAACCATGATTCAGGACTTCAAAGGCAAAACCGCCGTGCTCACCGGCGCTGGCTCGGGCTTCGGCCTGGAGTGCGCGCGCATCGGCGCCAGGCTCGGCATGAACCTTGTGCTGGTGGACGTTCAGCAGGACGCGCTGGACAAGGCCACAGCCGAGATCGAGGCCACCGGAGCGAAGGTGCTTTCGCGCAAGGTCGACGTGTCCAGCACCGAGCAAATGGAAGCGCTCGCCGCCGATGTGGAAAAGACCTTCGGAGCGCCGCATTTCGTGTTCAACAACGCGGGCGTGGGCTCGGGCGGCCTGATCTGGGAAAACTCGGTGAAGGACTGGGAGTGGGTGCTCGGCGTGAACCTCTGGGGTGTGGTGCACGGCGTGCGGCTGTTCACACCCATGATGCTGGCCGCCGCCAAAGCCGACCCCACCTGGCGCGGCCACATCGTGAACACCGCCAGCATGGCCGGCCTGCTCACGCCGCCCAACATGGGCATCTACAACGTGAGCAAACACGCGGTGGTGAGCCTCACCGAAACGCTATACCAGGACCTGAAGCTGGTGAGCGACCAGGTAAGCGCGAGCGTGCTCTGCCCGTACTTCGTGCCCACCGGCATCAGCCAGAGCCACCGCAACCGCCCGGCCGAACTGGCCGACGAGAAAGCCACGCAAAGCCAGCTGATCGGTCAGGCCATG
>JANPKR010000411.1:0-10196 GCA_031426175.1 Hydrogenophaga sp.
CGGCTCGCCCATCGGCGACAGCATGCCGCTGCTGATTGCGCTGGGCGCCAGCGTGGTGCTGATGAGGTGGGATGCCAAGCGCAAAGCCGTGGCCCACCGCGAACTGCGGCTGGAAGACCTGTACACCGGCTACCGCAAGAATGTGATGAAGCCCGACGAGCTGCTGAGCTGGATCAAGGTGCCTCGGCCGGTGGACACCGAATTCACGCGCGTCTACAAGATCAGCAAACGTTTCGACGACGACATCTCCGCTGTGTGCCTCGCCATCCGCATGACGATCGACGGCGGCCGGGTCAGCACCATCTCCATCGGCGCCGGCGGTGTGGCCGCCACGCCGGTGCGCGCCCACCAGACCGAAGCCGCCCTGCTCGGCCAGGTCTGGAGTGCAGACACCGTGATGGCCGCCGTGGCCCCGCTGCGCGCCGAGTTCCAGCCCATCAGCGACATGCGCGCCAGCGCCGCCTACCGACAGACCGTGCTGGGCAACCTGCTGCAGCGCTTCTGGCTGGAAAGCCAGGGCCTGCAGGCGATCAACCTCGAATCGGTGTCGATGGAGGCCCTGGCATGAACGCCCCCGACCAACTGGCCGCCCTCGCCACCCCCAGCCCGCGCGCCGCCGGCGTTTCGCGCCACCACGAAAGCGCGCGCGCCCAGGTGGCCGGCGGCGCCACCTACATCGACGACATCCCCGAGGTGCGCGGCACGCTGCACGCCGCGCCCATCTGCTCGCCCGTGGCCCATGGCCGCCTGCGAGGCATTGACGCCACCGCCGCACTCGCCCTGCCCGGCGTGCGCGGCATCGTGGACGCGCGCGACATCCCGGGCGACCCGCTGCTCGCCGCTTTCGCGCACGACGAACCCGTGTTCGCCAGCGACACCGTGCAGTTCACCGGCCAGGTGGTGGCCCTGCTGCTGGCCGACGACACCATGACCGCGCGGCGTGCGGCGCGGCAGGTGTTGCTCGACATCGAGCCCCTGCCCTCCGTGATCAGCGTGCATGAGGCCCATGCCCTGGAAAGTTATGTGTTGCCGTCGGTGCATGTGAAACGCGGCAACGCCGCTGCTGCCTTGAAGCGCGCGCCGCACGTGCTGGAAGGCACGTTTGAAGTGGGGGGCCAGGAACACTTTTACCTGGAAGGCCAGATCGCCTATGTCTTGCCGCTGGAGCAAAACCAGTGGTGGGTTTACACCAGCACGCAGCACCCCGGCGAGGTGCAGCACTGGGTGTCGCACGCGCTGGGCATCAGCAACCACGCAGTCACCGTGGAATGCCGGCGCATGGGCGGCGGCTTCGGCGGCAAGGAAACGCAAGCTGGCCACCTCGCTGTGTGGGCAGCCATCGCCGCGAACAAGTTGAAGCGCCCCGTGAAGCTGCGGCTGGACCGCGACGACGACTTCATGATCACGGGCAAGCGCCACCCCTTCGCTTACCACTACCGCGCCGGGTTCGACACCACCGGTCTGCTCTGCGGGCTGGAACTGGAGATGCTGGCCAACTGCGGCTTCAGCGCCGACCTTTCAGGCCCCGTGGCCGACCGTGCCATCTTCCATGCCGACAACGCCTACTTTCTGGAAGACGTGGCCATTGCCAGCTACCGCTGCAAGACCAACACCCAGAGCCACACCGCATTTCGCGGCTTCGGCGGGCCGCAGGGCGTGATCGTGATCGAGCGCATCTTGAGCGACATCGCACGCTCGCTCGGCATGGATCCGCTGGATGTGCGGCTGCGCAACCTGTATGGCATTGACGAGAGGAACGTCACCCACTACCAGATGAAGGTGGAAGACAACATCTTGGAGCCCCTCATGACCACGCTGGCCAACACCAGCCAGTACCGCGAGCGCCGCGAACAGATCAGCGCCTGGAACGCCCAAAGCCTTGTCATCAAAAAAGGCATCGCGCTCACGCCGGTCAAGTTCGGCATCAGCTTCACCGCCACGCTGTTCAACCAGGCCGGCGCGCTGGTGCACGTGTACACCGACGGCAGTGTGCAGGTGAACCACGGCGGCACCGAAATGGGTCAAGGGCTCCACACCAAGGTGGCCGCCATCGTGGCCGACGAGCTGGGCGTGCCTTTCGAGCGGGTCATGTCCACCGCGGCGGACACCAGCAAGGTGCCCAACGCCAGCGCCACCGCCGCCAGTGCCGGCACAGACCTCAACGGCCGCGCCGCGCAGTTTGCCGCGCGCCACGTGCGCGACAACCTCGCCGCCTTTGTGGCCGGGCTCGACGGCTGCGGCGCCGGCGCCGTGCGTTTCGAGGGAGGACAAGTGATCACACCCCAGACCACGCGCACCTTCAACGACGTGGTGCACGCCGCCTACGCCAACCGCATCCAGCTCTGGAGCGACGGCTTCTACCGCACGCCCAAGATCCACTACGACAAGACCACCATGCAGGGCCGGCCGTTCTACTACTTTGCGTACGGCGCGGCAGTGACCGAAGTGGCCATCGACACCCTCACCGGTGAGAGCCGTGTGCTCAAGGTCGACATCCTTCACGACGTGGGCCGCAGCATCAACCCCGCCATCGACATCGGCCAGATCGAAGGCGGCTTTGTGCAAGGCATGGGCTGGGTGACGACGGAGCAACTCGTGTGGAACGACAAGGGTTACCTGCAAACCCACGCCCCCAGCACCTACAAGATTCCCGCCACCGGCGACATCCCCGAACACTTCAAGGTGGACCTCTGGCCCGAGCCCAACCGGGAAGACAACGTGCACGGCAGCAAAGCCGTGGGCGAACCCCCGTTCATGCTGGCGATCAGTGTGTTTGAAGCGCTGCGCGACGCGGTGGCACAGGCGGGTGGCAAGCCGGAGGGGATGAATGCACCGGGGACCGCGGAGGAGGTTTTGAGGGCGTTGATGCAGTAGGGGACACCTCTGCTTCCAGGCCTGACGGGCACCTTTGGACACCTCGCTCGCGGAGGCTGAAGACTGGTATGCAGCGGTCGCAGCGGTGTGTGGAGATCTTCCGGCTCACGGGGCGTTTGTTTTGGCAGTCATTCGACCCACGCTTGGGATTCATGACGGAGCTTCTGAGTTGGGAGTGAAGCCGTCGTTCGACGCACAGACAGACACACAGCGAGCCCCCTGCCAGTCGCGTTTGCGTCCGGCAACGCACAGACTCTTCCGCCACCGTGCGCCACCCTGACGCATGGAAAAAAGCCCTGCCGTCGAACTCACCTCCGCTGCCGAACGGGCATTGAGGATCTCTGAGCGCAGGTACAGGAGGCTTTTTGAAGCCTCATTCGACGGAATTCTTCTGCTGAACGCAGAAACCGCACAGATTGAGGACGTCAATCCCTATTTGGTGAAGTTGCTTGGGTATTCGCGTGAGGAGTTCCTGGGCAAAAAGGTGTGGGAGCTTGGCGCATTCAAAGACACGTCGCTCAGCAAACAAGCCTTCGCTGAACTGCAGGAGGATCACTTCATCCGGTACGAAGATTTGCCCCTCGAGACCAAGGATGGAAGACGCATCGCCGTCGAGTTCGTCAGCAATGTGTATCTCGTTGAAGACCTGCGGGTCATTCAATGCAACATCCGCGACATCACTCTTCGCAAGCAGGCGGAAAACGATTTGCTTGAGGCGAACAACCGTCTGCAGAGCATCGTCGGCTCCGCGATGGACGCCATCATCACCGTAGATGAGGCACAGGACGTTTTGGTGTTCAACGAGGCTGCCAGTGCGATGTTCGGCTGCCCTGCTTCAAACGCGATCGGCGAGCCGATCGACCGGTTCTTTCCCTTGCGCCACCGAGCTGGTGAAGCGGAAAAACTGATTGATATTGACGACAGTTTCGATGCGTCCCATGCGGTGAGCAGGCTTCGACAAATCAGTGGCCTCAGGGCAAGCGGACATGAGTTTCCCGCCGAAGCGTCGATCTCGAGTACCCGAGTCCAGGGGCGGCAGTTGTACACCGCGATCGTGCGCGACATCAGCCTTCGAGTGGCCGCTGAACTCGCTCAAAAGAACCTTGAAGGGCAGATTCGCCAAGCTCAAAAAATGGAAGCACTGGGGACACTGTCGGGGGGAATTGCGCACGACTTCAACAACATTCTTGGAGTCATCATCGGAAACGTCACGCTGGCCCAGGAAGAAGTTGATCACGCGAGTGCTGCCCACGTGAGCTTGACGGAGATCGCCAAAGCCGCGAAGCGCGCGAGATCCTTGGTGGACCAAATCCTGACCTTCAGCCGCAACGAAGGTCAAGAGCTCGTTGACCAGCCGCTGCTGCCACTGCTTGAGGAAGCCAAGAGGTTGCTGCGCGCTACGCTCCCCGCCGCGGTGCACTTTGAGGGGCGATTTTCCACTGTACCCATCTATGCACGGGTGGACGCCTCTCAGATCCTGCAGCTGCTGATCAATCTGGTGACCAACGCCTGGCATGCCTTGCGCAACGAAGCAGGGAAGATCAGCGTTGAGTTGGATGAGGTGAAGCTCTTCAAGCCAGAGGCTCAGCGATGCGGTGGTTTGTCTGCGGGTCGGTATGCGCGCATTCGCGTGAGCGACGACGGACAGGGGATGGATGCAGCCACGCAGACGAGAGTGTTTGAGCCGTTCGTCACCACCAAGCCCAGGGGAAGTGGGACTGGCCTGGGTCTTGCCGTCGTTCACGGCATTGTCAAGTCGCACAGGGGCGGTATCACGCTGAAAAGTGCACCAGGCGAGGGGTGCGTTTTTGAGGTGTACCTCCCTGCGGTGCCAGCTCCGTTTTCGGGCTCATCAAAAGCAATAGCGCAACCTGTCGAAGTGATTGGTCACGGCAAGCATGTTTTGTACCTCGATGACGATGAGTCGATGGTGTTTCTCATGGAGCGTCTGTTGCGCACTCGCGGCTTCAGAGTCAGCGCTTTTGAGATCGCCGAAGAGGCGCTGAAAGCAGTCAGAGCAGACCCGACTGACTTTGATTTGATCGTCAGCGACTTCAACATGCCCAATGGCTCGGGGCTTGAGGTCGCGCTTGCCATGCGCAAGATCCGGTCGGATCTGCCGGTGGTGATCATTTCAGGCTTTGTGACCGACGAGTTGCTCGAGGGCGCACTTGCGGCCGGCGTGCAAGAGGTTGTTTACAAGCCCAATTCGGTCAGCGAACTGGTCGACTCGATCGGTCGTCTGCTGCAGGCATGAGGCGCTGAAGTGCTCGCGGAAAAACGCAATTTCATCACCCACGAAAGCCTGTCCATGTCTCACACCCAAGTCCCCAAGCCGCGCCGCCCGATCCACGATGTGCCCGCAGAGCATGAGCCGCCTGAGCCGCCGGTCGAGCCTGACGAGGGGCCGACTCCATCGCTCATTCCCGATGACCCAGAACGCGACCGGATCATCGACCCCCCCGGCATGCGATCGCGGGCGGAAGATGCGAGAACAGTTCAGCCTCACACCCGATGAAGCCTGCCTGTGAACTGGATCGATAGCCTGCAATGGCCCGCCATGGTCGTGACGGTCGTCGCTGCCTGGCTGATTGCATCCCAATCAAAAGGTAGGCGGCAGACAGGCTTCTGGATCTTTCTTTTGAGCAATGCACTCTGGGTCGTCTGGGGATTGCACAGCAAAGCTTACGCCCTGGTCGTTCTGCAAATCGCACTGGCGATACTCAATGTGCGAGGCGCAAGAAAGAACGAGCAGCCCTCCAGTCCAGGTGCGGATGCATGACCCCTCAACAACGCGAAGGGCCAACGGCAGGCCTCACTCGGTCCACGGTCATCGCCCTCCAGCTTCCCATCTCGGTGGGAACAACCTCTTGCAACTCAACATCTGGTTCTGCAAGGTCCGGAATTCGGGGCAGGCTTCCATCGTTTCAGTCTGAAGCCGCCAGTACTGCGGGCTGTGAAAGACAGCACCAGCGAGGGATTTGCAGGGGCCGTTTGTCCAGGGTCGAACGGTATGTCCATTTGTTTGTTGTTCGGGCGCAGCAAGTACGACGTAGGTAGTCCCTAAAACCCCCAACGACACAACCCCGAGCGAGTGGTGGCATAAATACGCACCTTTCCACATCTCCACTCCCATGGACTTGACCGTCGGCGTTTTGTTGGGCACCTTCATCCTTTCGGTGTTGGCGCTGTTCGTTTTCATTGCGTCGATGGCCAAAGGCCTGTTCGGCAGTGGCGGCGCTGCTTCGGTGCAGATTTTCGACGCCGACGAGGTCGGCAAGGTCGAAGACCCGGCGGCCACGCAAAGCCAGCGCGGCAGTCTGCAGCAGGCCATGGACCCATCGCAGGTGGACACCCAACGCAACGCGCAAGAGGTGGCCACCCGGCTGCGCGCAGACCAGAGCAGCTCTTTGGTGGTGGGCGTGTGCCTCACGATGGCGGTGGTTTGGCTGGTGCTCGCTTCGGTGGCGGGGCTGGTGGCGTCGATCAAGATGCATTCCCCCGACTGGCTGGTGGACCAGGCTTGGCTCACCTTCGGCCGCATTCGGCCGATCCACCTGAACCTGGTGGCCTACGGCTGGTGTTCCATGGCGGGCATCGGCGTGGCTCTGTGGCTGATTCCGCGGCTGCTCAAGACCGAATTGGTGGGTGCCAAGTACGCGCTGATCGGCGGCGCTCTGTGGACCATCGGTGTGACCGCGGGCACCGTGGCCATCGCGCTGGGTTACTCCGACGGCCTCGAATGGCTCGAGTACCCCTGGAAGATCGACATCCTGCTCGTGATCGGTGGCGCGCTGGTGGGTTTCCCGATGTGGCTCACGCTGCTGCGGCGCAAGGTGGACCACCTGTATGTGTCGGTCTGGTACATCGCGGCCGGTCTGCTGTGGTTTCCGGTGCTGTTTCTGATCGGCAATTGGCCCGACTTGCATTTCGGTGTTCAGCAGGCCACGATGAACTGGTGGTACGGCCACAACGCACTGGGCCTGTGGTTCACGCCGCTCGGGCTGGCGGCTGCTTACTACTTCATTCCCAAGGTATTGGGCAAACCGATCCACAGCTACAACCTCTCGCTGCTGGGCTTCTGGTCGTTGGCTTTTTTCTACAGCCAGGTCGGTGGACACCACCTCATCGGGGGTCCGGTGCCGTCCTGGCTCATCACCATCAGCATCGTGCAAAGCATGATGATGGTGGTGCCTGTGCTGGCGGTGGCGATCAACCAGCACCTGACCGTGCTGGGCAATTTCCGCGCGCTGCTGTACTCGCCCACGCTGCGCTTCATCGTGCTGGGCGCCATGCTCTACACCGCAGCATCGGTGCAGGGGTCGTTGCAGGCCCTGCGTTCGGTCAACACCGTCACGCACTTCACCCACTACACCGTCGCCCATGCGCACCTGGGGCTGTACGGCTTCTTCTCAATGGTGATGTTCGGCGCCATCTACTTCATCATGCCGCGCGTCATGAAGTGGGAATGGCCATACCCGTGGCTGATTTCGGCTCACTTCTGGTTGGTGGTCGGCGGTTTTGCGGTGTACTTCATCGGTCTGTCGTTCGGCGGCTGGTACCAGGGCCTTGCGATGCTGGACAAGGACATCCCGTTCATGGACAGCGTGACGCTGACCATCCCTTACCTTCAAGCGCGTTCGGTGGGCGGCGCACTGATGACGCTGGGCCATCTGGTGTTCGCGCTGCATTTCTTCATGATGGGCTGGAAGTTCGGGCCTCGGCGTCTGGGGGCCGCGCTGCTGGCGTCTCCCGGTCCGGCGCCCGCGATGGCACAGCCGGTGGCGGCTCGGGGAGCAACAACATGAGCATGGGTGTGGGCAAGTATGAAATGGACGAGCTGCGGCTCGTCGTGGGAACCATGGTCATCCTCTCGGTGGCCACCGCGCTGCTGGTGGTGATGCCGTACCTTTTGTTGAAAGACACCAAGCCGCCCACACAGCTGGCACCGTACACAGACACGCAGGTCCTGGGCCGGCAGAGCTACATCGCCAACGGCTGTGTGTATTGCCATTCGCAACAACCTCGGGACATTGCACAGGCCCCCGACGCCCTGCGCGGTTGGGGCCGTGCATCCGTGGCGGCCGACTACGCGTACGACACCCCGCACCTGCTGGGCACCATGCGCACCGGTCCCGATCTGCTCAACATCGGTGCCCGCCAGCCCAGCCGCGACTGGCACCTGGGTCACCTGTATGCACCGCGCGCCTACACACCGGGCTCGATCATGCCGCCCTACCCCTATCTGTTCGAGGTGCGCGAAGGCGAGGTCAAACCGGGCGAGGTGGTGGTCAACCTGCCGCCGTCGCACGCCAAGCCGGGCCAGGTGGTGGTGGCCAAGCCCGAAGCCCTGGCGCTGGTGGATTACTTGATCGCGCTGAACCGAACCTACCCGGCGCTGGCCGCTGAAGACGATCTGGCCGTCGACCGAAAGGCTCCTCGCTGATGGCCGCCGACAAGCCTCAAAAAGGGTCCGGCAACGACAGCGCCGGGGAAAACATCCAAGGCAGCGGTTACGCAGCCATGCGGCGCGAGAACGCCGACCCTGACGAGAAGGTCCGACCCCTGCCCTGGTTCTTCACCATGTTTCTGGGAGCGATGGGCATGTGGGGTGCCTTCTATATCGTGAGCACGCCATCGGGCGAAGCGTCTGCCTATGGCGACCAGCGAACGGTGAGCACGCTGCGGCCAGCCGTGGTCCTTGCCGGCGCTGCAGCGGTGGACGGCAAGCAGATCTACGGCGCCAAGTGCGCCGCTTGCCATCAGGCCTCCGGCATGGGTGTTGCGGGCGTATTCCCCCCATTGGCCGGTGCCGAGTGGGTGTTGGGCGACGAGAAAGTGCTGGCCAGCATCCTGCTGCACGGTGTGGAAGGTGCGCTGGTGGTCAAAGGCACCACCTACAACGGCGCCATGCCGGCGTTCGGCAGCTTGCCCGATGAAGAGATCGCGGCGGTGCTCACCCACATCCGCCGCGAGTGGGGCAACCAGGCGCCTCCCATCACCGCCGCCACCATCGCGGCGCAGCGCGAAGCCACCAAGGCCCAGTCCGGCCCGTACGCTGGCGGGGCTGCCCTCAAGGCCCTGGCGCCCTGACGGTGGAGGCGGACAACCCTGCGCCTGCGCGCCCGCCTGCCGACGGGCTGTTTCATACCTTTGCGGCCAGCCTGCTTGTGCTGGCGGCCGGGATGTGGGCCCTGTTCGATGCCACCGGTGGCGGCACCGCCTACACCACCGAAACCCAGCGGCGCAGCGAGGTGGCGCGCGCGGCTGTGGCGGTGCCGGATTTCCAGGTGGTCGACGCCCAGGGGCGAACAGGGTCGTTGCGTGAACGGCTGGCCCAGGGCGAACGGGTCTGGATTGTCGACTTCGTCTACACGCGCTGCGCGACGGTGTGCCTGTCGCTGGGCACGGTGTTCCAACAGTTGCAGGCGCAGGTGGCAGAGCAGGGCCTGCAGGACCGCGTGGGGCTGCTGTCGATCAGCTTCGACCCGGAGCAGGACCGTCCGCCAGCGCTGGCAGACTATGAAAAACGCATGCGCATGCAGCCCGGCGTTTGGCAAGCCCTGAGTTTGGTCAACCCGGCAGACCGACGCCGGCTGCTCGACAGTTTCGGGATCATGGTCGTGCCCGCGCCACTGGGTGAGTTCGAGCACAACGCAGCGCTTCATATCGTCACCGCCGATGGCCAGCTCGTGCGCATCCTGGGTCTGGACGAGGGGCCACGGGCACTTGCGCAGGCCAAGGCACTGGCCGATGCACCAGCAACTGCATCTGCGCCATGAAAGCCTTGGCACTGCTGCTCACCGTGGCGGCGGCCGCGCTGTCGCTGCCACCGTTGCGCGTGCTCATCGAGCAGAGCATGGTCTGGCACATGCTGGTGCAGATGCCGCTGCTGGTGGCCGCGGGCGCAGCGTGGTCAGCGGCGGCGGGGGACCGCCTGACGCGCTGGAACCGGTTTGGATTGACCGGGTTCATGCTGGCGCAATGCATCACCGCGTACTGGATGGTGCCCGCCATGATCGACCGGGCTGTGGTGCTGCCGGCCGCCGATGCGGCCAAGCTGGTCACGCTGTGGCTGGCGGGCGCAGCGCTTCGTCAAGGCTGGGTGCAGTCGAACCTGGCGGTGCAACTGTTCTTCATCGGCTATGGCTTGCCGATGATGGCCTGGCTGGGGTTTTTCCTGGCCAGTACCGACCGGCGGCTGTGCAACGCCTATTCCCTCGAGAGCCAGTTGCAGGCAGGGCAAGGACTTGTCGCCTTGTCGATCGCACTGGCCCTGTGGTGGGGGGTATCCCTGCGTCGACACCTCGCGTCCTCGCAGG
>JANPKR010000412.1:0-3001 GCA_031426175.1 Hydrogenophaga sp.
GGCCACATCTACATCGCGCAGCCGCCGCTGTACAAGGTCAAGCTCGGCAAGCACGAGGAATACCTGAAGGACGGCCTGGCGCTGGACGCCTTCCTGCTGAACGTGGCGCTGGACGGTGCCAGCGTGCTGCCCGACGGCCCCGCGCCCGGCGGCCGTGCCGCGCTGGAAGGACCCGCGCTGGAGACCCTGGCGCGCAGCTACCTGGTGGCCAATGCCGTGACCGACCGCCTGAGCAACTGGATGGACGTGGACGCGGTGCGCGCCATTGCCAGCGGCCTGACGCTGAACCTGGACAATGCAGCCGACGCCGAAGCCAGTGCCGTGGCCTTGCAGCGCACGCTGAAGGACGCGGTGGTGGAGGCGCAGTTCGACGCGCGCACCGACAAGCACCTGCTGCGTATCAGCCGCCGCCACCACGGCAACGTGAAGAGCAGCGTCATCACGCAGGACTTCGTGCACGGCGCCGACTACGCGGCGCTGGCGCACGCCGGCACGGCCTTCCTGGGCCTGCTGAGCGCCGACGCGGTGGTGCGCCGCGGTGAAGGCGAGAAGATGAAGGAACAGAAGGCCACCGACTTCCGCGCCGCCATGGCCTGGCTGATGACGCAGGCCGAAAGCGCCGTGGGCCGCCAGCGCTACAAGGGCCTGGGCGAGATGAACCCCGCGCAGCTGTGGGAAACGACGATGGACCCTACCGTGCGCCGGCTGCTGAAGGTGCAGATCGACGATGCGATCGAGGCCGACAAGGTGTTCACCACGCTGATGGGCGATGAGGTGGAGCCGCGGCGGTTGTTCATTGAGAGCAATGCGTTGCGGGCGGCGAATATTGATGTCTAACTGACGAGTTCGGTGGAACTGTCGCCTCTGATCGATCGCGCTTATTACGCTTCACCGATCCATGTTTTCTTGGCAACGGATGCAGATGCCGTTCTGGGTGAACTGACACGGCGCAGCGAGTTTGCGGTCGATCTCAACCAGCGTGATGCTTGGTTGGTTGAAGTGCAGACGCTGCGCGAGGCGCTGGCGACCTATGGTGGTCGCGGCAGTGTCTATCTGGAGTTTGTGGTGCCGCGCCTGGGCAAGCGCATCGATGCGGTGGTGTTGCTCGACCATCTCTTGCTCGTGATCGAGTTCAAAGTGGGTGACACTCACTTTGCCCGTCAGGCAATCGAACAGGTTTGGGATTACGCCCTCGACTTGAAGAACTTCCACGAGAGCAGCCATGCTCTGCGGATCGAGCCCCTTCTTGTGGTAACCGGCAAAACCGGCCGTTACGACCGGGTTGCGCGCAGCGGGCATGCTGATGGAGTCGGTGTGCCGACACTGGTGACCGCTGATCGTCTTGCAGAAGCGATCACGTCTTTGCTGGGCACAACGGTGCAAGAAGCGGTTGCGCCCGATCGGTGGGAGCGAGGCCGGTATCGGCCCACACCCACCATTGTTGAAGCCGCATCAGCGCTGTATCGCAATCACTCCGTGTCTGACTTGACACGGCAGGATGCCGGCGCGACCAACCTGTCGCGCACGGCTGCCGCTGTCGCGGAAGTGATCGAAAAGTCCCGTGCCGAAGGAATCAAATCCATCTGCCTCGTGACGGGCGTGCCCGGCGCCGGCAAGACCCTGGTGGGACTGGACATTGCCACTCGGTATCTCGACTCGTGCAACGACTTGCACAGCGTTTACCTGTCGGGAAACGGTCCGCTCGTATCGATTCTTCGAGAGGCCCTGGCACGCGATGACGTGACGCAAGCTGCCGAGCGCGGGCAACGGCAGACCAAGGGAGATGCACGCCAGAAGGTCAAAAGCTTCATTCAACCGGTGCACGCGTTTCGGGATGAATGTCTGAAAGACCCATCGCCACCGCGCGAGCATGTGACCATCTTCGACGAGGCGCAGCGCGCTTGGAATCTTCAGAAGACCGCGGACTTCATGAAGCGCAAAAAGAGCCTTCCTGGCTTTGCACTGTCAGAGCCGGCTTTCTTGATTTCTTGCCTGGATCGGCACCAGGATTGGGCCGTGGTTGTTTGTCTGATCGGCGGTGGGCAGGAAATCAACACCGGAGAAGGCGGCATTTCCGAGTGGCTGCTCGCCTTGGAAACGCTGTATCCGGACTGGCATGTTCATGTGTCTCCGCGCTTGCGCGACACCGAATACGCAGCCGATGCAGCGCTCGCCGCGTTGCAACAGAAGAGCCCGGTTCACTTCAACGAGTCGTTGCACTTGTCGGTCTCCATGCGTTCGTTCCGCGCCGAGAACCTCTCCACCTTCGTCAAGCAGGTGCTCGACCTGGAGTTGGATCAAGCGTCCCGTTCGTACCGAGAGTTTGCTGAGCGCTACCCCATCGTGTTGACACGCAGCGTTGAGCAAGCCCGGCGTTGGCTGCGGCAGCAGGCGCGTGGCAGCGAGCGTTATGGACTGGTGGTGTCTTCACAAGCGATGAGACTCAAACCGCACGCGATCGATGTCCGGTCCCCCATGGACCCGGTGAATTGGTTTCTCAATGACTGCGACGACGTGCGTTCCAGCTATTACCTGGAAGATGTGGCCACCGAGTTCCACGTGCAGGGCTTGGAACTCGATTGGTGCGGCGTGGTGTGGGATGCAGACCTGCGATTCCATACCGACCGGTGGCACCACCACTCTTTCGTGGGCGACCGGTGGCAACACGTGCGGCAGCTCGCACGGCAGGGCTTCTTGAAGAATGCCTACCGCGTGCTGCTCACGCGCGCGCGACAGGGCATGGTGATCGTCGTGCCGCAAGGCGATGACAGCGACCACACCCGAAAGCCGGCCTATTACGACGGGACTTTTGAGTTGTTGCGCCAAGCCGGTTTGCCCGTGTTGGGCGACTGACCCACGGGGCCCGTGGCGCTGCGTTGGTGCGCTGCACGCTGCGCATCCCCACGACCTGGATGGGGTCCACATCACACCCCACTGCCGTGCGTTTGATCCTGCGCAGACCGGGCACGCCAACGCATCCCTAGACTGGGCTGATCAGCCA
>JANPKR010000413.1:0-2797 GCA_031426175.1 Hydrogenophaga sp.
TGGAACGCCGCCTGCAGCGGCCTGGACGGCGCCGTGTTCGAGGACGACCTGCTCGACGACGAGGGACGGGCCTTCCAGTTCTGCCTGAAGCACGGCGAGTACAGCGTGTTGCCCGGCGTGCAGGCCGTGGCCACGCCCGGACACACCGCCGGCCACATGTCCATGCTGATCGAATTGCCCAAAGGCGCCCCGGTGCTGCTGGCGGGCGACGCGGCCGACCTGCAGGAAAACATCGACGACGAGGTGGCGCCCGGCACGCTGTGGCAGGGCCGCGAGCAACAAGCCATCGAGAGCATCCGCAAGCTCAAGACGCTGGCGCGCGAGACCCGCGCACAGCTCTGGCCCAACCACGACATGGCCTTCTTCCGGGGCCTGCCCGCCTTCCCGAACGCCATCACATGACCATTCCTGATCGCTACCACGGCGTGTGGCAACGCACCCTTCTGGAGACACCCACCGAACGCGACACCACCACCTGGGTGCGATGGCTGCAGACCGGCCTGTGGCACGGTGACCTGCGCGTGCCCGCCACGGCCGACCGCAACACCGCACCTGGCCGCGCTGAACAGCAAGGCTTCGGCGGCACCACCCTCATCACACAGCCCGATCCAGCGCAACCCGAGGTTTGCACCTGGCGGCGCGAGATCGACCTGCAGCCGACACGCAGCACGCCCGATGCCGGCCACATGGTCTTCGAGTCACCGGATGTCGTGCACGAAAACGGCATTCACGGCACCTACTTCGAGGTGTGGGAGCGCCTGCCCGGATCGCTGGGCACACGCATCGCGCTGGCCGCGCTGGACGGGCGCGGCACCCCCACTGCGGAGCGCCTGCTGGTGTCGGGGCGCTACCTCATGCACCTGCGTCCGCGCAGCACCGCTTGGCCCACTGACACCGCGCCTGACGACACCCTGGCCGAGGTGGTGGCGCGGCACCCGGAACAGGCAGAGGCGCTGCTCGACTTTGAAATCAACTTCGGCACGCTGGAACACGGCGTGTGGACCATCGAGCGCGCCACGCTGCCGGTGCTGGAACGCAGCGTCCAGAGCTTGCGCATGCAACGCGAGCACGAAGACATTGCCGTGGTGAACAGCACCCGGCTGCCGCAGCGCTGGCAGGTGCTGGAGTGGCATGCAGAGAACGCACCGGACTGAAGCGCTCGCGCCGCACCGCTGAAGTGCGGGCGGCTTCCCATGCACCGGGCTTGCGGCCGGTGGCGCCACCGTGCCCCGAACCCGCCGTTTTCACCCCCGTTTTCACCCCCTTTTTCAAGCCGCTCACCGGGCACGGTCCTTGCGCTTTCCGAGCAGCGTTCTTCACCTGTCTTCCCACCTCTTCAGGAGATCCACCATGCCCAAGAACCTCGCTCCTTCCACCCGCCGCGGCGTGCTCGCCGCCATGCTGCTGGCCCCGGCCCTCTGGGGTGCTGCGGGCACCGCGCACGCCGCCAACCTCGACGAGATCAAGAAGCGCGGCTACATGACCGTGGTCACCGAAGACGACTTCCGCCCGTTTGAGTTTGTCAAAGACGGCAAGCCCACCGGCTTCAACAACGAGATGGTCGATGCGCTGCGCAAATACGCACCGTTCGAGATCCGCCAGGAAATCCTTCCCTGGCCCGGC
Organism: Hydrogenophaga sp.; assembly: GCA_031426175.1. Lineage (GTDB taxonomy): Bacteria > Pseudomonadota > Gammaproteobacteria > Burkholderiales > Burkholderiaceae_C > Hydrogenophaga. The sequence continues at coordinate 1,624 of JANPKR010000413.1, forward strand.
ATCCTCGCGGGCGTGGCCACCGGCAAGTACGACATCGCCATCACCGCCGTTCTCATGACCAAGGAGCGCACGCAATCGCTGGACTTCACCAGCCCCATCGCCGACGCCACGCACTACTACGTCAAGCGCAAGGACGACACCAGCATCAAAAGCATCAAGGACCTCAACGGCAAGACGGTGGGCGTGCAGACCGGCAGCGCATTTTTGAGCCGCTTGCCCGAGCTGCAGGCCATGCTGGCCAAAGAAGGCGGCAAGCTCGGCAAGGTCGTGGAGTACGCGTCGTACCCCGAGGCCTACCAGGACCTCGCGCTCAAGCGCACCGACTTCGTGGTGAACACCGTGATCAACCTCAAGGCGCTGGTGGCCGAGAGACCCGCCATTTTTGAACTCGGCCAAGCGGTCTCGGGCAATTCGTACCCGGCCTGGGCCGTCAAGAAAGGCAACGCCGACCTGCTCAAATTCATGAACGACTTCATTGCCGCGCAAAAGGCCAACGGCACGATGCCCGCGCTGCAGAAGAAGTGGTTCGGCGAGTCCTTCAACCTGCCGGTGAGCTACACGCCCGAGCAGTGATCCCTGGATGACTCACGCCGATGTCCTGTCGATCTTCAGCGGCGCGCTGACCACGCTGCTGCTGTCCGTCGCCGGCATCGCGCTGGGCTTGCCCTTGGGCCTGGGCCTGGCGCTGACGCGCTGGGCCCAGGTGCCGCTGCTCAACCAGGTGGTGGCGGTGTACGTGAGCCTGCTGCGCGCCACGCCGCTCATCACGCTGGTGCTGCTGATCTTCTTTGCCCTGCCCACGGCGGGCGTGTCGGTGGGCCCGGTGACCGCCGGGCTGATCGCGCTGGTGCTCAACACCGCCGCGTTCAACTGCGAGGTGTGGCGTGCCGCGCTGCTCGATCTGCCGAAAGACCAGATCGAGGCTGCGCAATCGGTGGGCATGGGTCAGACCTTGCGCTTTCGCCGAATCGTGCTGCCGCAGGTCTGGCGCACCGCGCTGCCCGGCCTCATCAACGAAATGTCGCAACTCGTGAAGCTCACCCCCGTGCTGGCGGTGGTGGGCGTGGTCGACATCACGCGCGCGGCCGTGCGCATCGGTGCGCAGACTTACGAACCCCTGCCGCCCTTTCTGGTGGCACTCGGCATCTACATCCCCATCGTCTATGCCCTGGTG
>JANPKR010000414.1:0-2866 GCA_031426175.1 Hydrogenophaga sp.
GGCCAGTCGTGCAAGCCTCAGCGCTTCGCGCGACACACCGGCATTGCGCGCGGCCAGCTCATGCTGTGCGAGTGCATCTTCGTAACGCACCAGCGCCTGGTCGAACTGCATCAGCGCTTCCCGGCGGGCTTCGTCGACCTGTTGGGCCAGCCCGTCCACGCTGTGACCGACCTGAGCCACCTGGGCCGAACGGGCGCCGCCTTCGTACAAGGTCCAGCTGGCCTTGATCACCAGGCTGCGGCTCAGGTAGCGCTCGGCCGAGCCGTTGGGGTTGCGTGCGTGCGCCTGGGTGGCCTCCAGGGTCACGCGCGGGAGGTGGCCTGCCCGCGCCGCCGCCAGCTCCGCCCGACCCCGTTCCAGTTGCAGTTCACTTTCTTCCACGCCGGGGCATTGGGTGCGGCAACGCTCGCGCAGAACGGCCGCCGTGTCGACGCCGAGCGGGCTGAACGCCTGCGCCGGCATGTCGAAACCAGCCGGGTCCACGCCGGTGAGAGAGAGCAGCGACACACCGGCCTCGCGCCAGCGGGTCTGCGATTCGGCGACCGTGCGCTGACCATCGATCCAGCGCGACTCCGCCCGCCGCAGGTCCACTTCGGCCGCGCGGCCCGCCTCAAGCCGCCGGGACACCACAGCCACCAGCTGGCGCAGTTCGTCTTCGGCCACCCGGTGCGCCTGCCACGCCGCATGGGCGGCACGCCACTGGTGCAAGGCCTGCAGCACCGCCGCTGCACGATCGTTGCCCACCTTGCGCAGCCGGACCTTCTGCTGGCTCACGCGAAGCTCTGCGGACTGGACTTCAGGGTGTGTTCGCCGGCCGTCGTACAGCATCTGCGTCAGGGTGAGCGACTGTTGATCGGACGGACGCGAACCGGTGTGGGGTTGAAAGATGGACTCGGGGCGGTCGCGGCGTTCCCTGCGGCCGTCTTCGGCACTCAGCTGCACGGTGGGCCACAAGCCGGCGCGCGAGACCTCAACTGCCTGGCCGGCGGCCAGGGTGTCGTGGCGTTGTGCTGCCAGGGTTGCGTCGCGATCCATCGCCAGGCGCACCCAGTAGGCTTCTGTCGCCGGGGTCTGGGCCTGTGCCGACAGGGCCAGTGTGGCGAGCAGACAAACGATCCAGTTTGTGGGGTTCATGCAGAGGCCTCCTTGACGGGTCACTTCTCGCCCAGCGCCTGGTTCATGCCGCGCACCAGCGGTTTGAACAAGTAGCTCAGCACGGTCTTCTGGCCGGTCACGATGTCCACCGACACGGTCATGCCGGGCGTGAGCGACAGGCTTTGCCCGTCCTTGCCCTGCAGGCCCTTCTGCACCGCGATGTTCACGCGGTAATAGGGCTGTGCCTGCGGGTTCTCCCGGTCCTGCAGGGTGTCGGCACTGATCGAATCGACCACGCCGTCCATGGCGCCGTACACCGCAAAGTCGTAGGTGGCCACCTTCACCTTCACCGGCTGGCCAACCCGCAAAAACCCCACGTCGGCCGGCGTGATGCGGGCTTCCACCGTGAGCTGATCGCTCTGCGGCACCAGATCGAGCAGCACGCCGGCCGGCGCGACCACCTGGCCGATGGTCCGGGCATGGATCTGCTTGACCACACCATGGGCGGGTGCGACCACCTCGGTGCGGGACACCTGGGCTTGCCGGGCGGCTGAGCGCGCCGAGCGCACCGTGACCTGTGTCTGGTGTTCACCGATTTCCTTGAGCAGCCGTCCGCGGTGGGCCGCCAGGGTGCGTTCGCGTTCGGCCTGCACCTGGCGCAGAGCGCCCTGTTGTTCGGCCACCTGGTGCTGCAGGCTCTCGATGGCGCCCTGCACAGATCGCCAGTCGCGCTCTTTGGCCAGCCATTCCGACCGGGGCACGACCTCGGGGACCAGGGGGCGCAAGATGGTCATTTCCTCGCTGATGAGCTTTTCGTCCTGGCGCTTGGTGGCGAGTTCACTGCGCGCCCGCTCCAGCGCCTGGCTGCGCTGCAAAGCCTGCTGGTCGAGCGCCGAGAGCGAGTTGCCGATCTCCTGCCGGCTGGCCTCCGACGCCTTCAGCTCGTTCTGGCGAATCGCCGGGTGATCGTCGAGCTCGGCGGGAAAGTGCACCGGGCGCCCCTCCAGCTCGGCGTGCAGGCGGGCGAGGGCGGCGAGGCTGCTGAGGTAAGGGCCTTGCGACTCCGCCAGATCGGCCTGGGCCGTGGTCTGGTCCAGCACCACCAGGGCCTGTCCTTGCACCACCGCGTCGCCTTCGCGCACCAGCACGGCTGCGACGATGCCGCCTTCCAGGTTCTGCACCGACTGCACCCGTTGCGGCGGAATCAGCCGGCCATCGCCGCGCACCAGCTCGTCGATGGTGAACAGCGTGGCCCACAACAGAAAAGCCGCCACCAGCGCCATGACCGCCACCATGGTCATGCGCGGGCCGCGCAACGCCGCGTCGCCGCGGGTGTCGATCTGGGTCAGATCGTCGAGCAGGCGCTCTGCCAGCGTGTTCATGGCGCGGTGCCAGCGGCGCCACCACCGGGCTGTGGTCGGTGAAGCCGGATCGTTGGCCGCAGCCGCCAGCGGTGCAGCGGATGGGATCGGCGTTGCAGAGGGCAGGGCCACAGTGGGGATCAGCGAGGTCGCGTTCATGTTCATGCTCCTGCGGTTGCGCGCATGGCGGGCTGGGCTGTGCACCGCCTTTGAGCTTGTGCATCACGGCGTCCCGGGGGCCGTCCATCAGGACCTGGCCGTTGTGCATCACGATCACCCGGTCCACCAGGTCCAGCATGCCCAGCCGGTGGGTGATCAACAGCAGGGTTTCGCCCGCGTGGGCCGCTTTCAGGCGCTCGCGCAGAAACTGCTCGGCCACGTGGTCCAGCGAGCTTGATGGCTCGTCCAGC
>JANPKR010000415.1:0-3281 GCA_031426175.1 Hydrogenophaga sp.
GCAGAGCGCCGCTCACTTACGAGCCGAAGTGGCATTCGAGTGCGCCCTGACAAGCGCAACGAGGTCATTGGCGGCCATGGGGTACGGCGCAGCGAAATAAAGGAGGAGGGGCCGAAGGCCCCGGGGGACATTCGCGGAGCCGTGCCCCGTGGTCGCCGATGACCGGACCCGCCGGAGAGCACAAACCGGAGAGAAACCTCAGGAAGAACGGGGAAAATCCGGCAGCAAACAAGCCTCGGCCACCTGCAGGTCGTTGTCGCGCGCGAAATTCATGCAGAAGTCCCAAGCCATGGGCTCGGCTTCGCGCAGGTCCACATGGACCACCACGCACTTGATGCCGTTGATGGTGTTGGGCACGCACCAGGGAGAATAGCTCAGGTGGCTGCCGGGCTGGGCACCGCCGGGGCGAAACGGGCTCATGACGCCAGCCAGACGCTCTGCCCAGTCGCTCGGCCGGAAGGTGCGACCGTTATGGGTGACACCCTGGATGAAGACTTGTTTGGCTGTCGGTGAAACCATCGGGGGAAGCCTTCGGATGGAGGGCCGTACAGAGGAAAAAACCGCCGCGAAAACGAGGATCACTCGGTCGCAGAGGCGGTGGGTATTCTATCTTATATAAGACCTGAAACGAGGGATAACCCGGAGTCCAAGACCCGGGCGACGCGCATTTCAGCGATGTCCAACAAGCAATGATGATGCCGGCTGCTGCGCCTAAAATCGCGCTTCGACGGCTCAACCTGCGTTGAGCCGCTTTCTTTTTGGACCTCCCGCGCCCCCACTTTCCCGGAGTCACCGCATGAACGCCGCCCTCAACCCCGTCGCCTCGCCCCATGTGATGAACACCTACGGCCGCCTGCCAATCGCGATGTCGCACGGCAAAGGCGTGCGTGTGTGGGACGTGAACGGCAAGGAATACATCGACGCTCTGGCCGGCATCGCGGTGAACACCCTGGGTCATGGCCACCCCAAACTGGTGCCTGCCTTGCAGGACCAGGTGGCCAAGATGATCCACTGCTGCAACTACTACCACATCCCCGACCAGGAACGCCTGGCGCAGATGCTGGTGGAGCGCTCGGGCCTGACCAACGTGTTCTTCTGCAGCACCGGCCTGGAAGCCAACGAAGCGGCCTTGAAACTGGCGCGCAAGTACGGGCACGACAAAGGCATCGAACGTCCGGAGATCGTGGTTTATGAGAAGGCTTTCCATGGCCGCTCCATCGCCACGCTCTCGGCCACTGGCAACCCCAAAGTCCAGGCCGGCTTCGGCCCGCTCGTGGAGGGCTTCATCCGCGTGCCGGCCAACGACATCGAGGCACTCAAAAAGGCCACCGTGGGCAACCCCAACGTGGTGGCCGTGTTTTTCGAGACGATCCAGGGCGAAGGCGGCGTCAACCCCATGCGCGCGCAGTACCTCAAGGACGTGCGTGCCCTGTGCGACGCACAAGACTGGTTGCTCATGATCGACGAAGTGCAGTGCGGCATGGGGCGCACCGGCAAGTGGTTTGCCCACCAGTGGGCGGGCATCCTGCCCGACGTGATGCCGCTGGCCAAAGGCCTGGGCTCGGGCGTGCCCATCGGCGCGGTCGTGTCGGGCCCCAAGGCCGCCAACATCTTCCAGCCGGGCAACCACGGCACCACCTTCGGCGGCAACCCGCTGGCCATGCGCGCCGGTGTGGAAACCATCCGCATCATTGAAGAAGACGGCCTGCTGGCCAATGCAGAGCGCGTGGGCGCTCACATGCGTGCTGCGCTGGAGAAGAGTCTGGGCGGCCACCCCGGCCTCAAGGACATCCGTGGTCAGGGTCTGATGATCGGCGTGGAGCTCAGGCACCCCTGCGGCGCCCTCACCCAGCGCGCGGCCGACGCCGGCCTCCTGATCAGCGTCACCGCCGACAGCGTGATCCGTCTCGTGCCGCCGCTGATCATGACCATCGCCGAGGCCGACGAGGTGCTCGCCATCCTGCTGCCGCTGATCCACGCTTTCTTTGCCGAGCAGAGCCCGACATGACGATCCGCCACTACCTGCAGTTCAAGGACCTGAGCGCGGACGAATACGCCCACGTGCTGGCGCGTGCGGCCCACATCAAGAAGAAGTTCAAAGCCGTCGAGAAGTACCAACCCTTCGCCGACCCCGACCGCACGCTGGCCATGATTTTCGAAAAGGCCAGCACACGCACCCGCGTGAGCTTCGAGGCCGGCATGTACCAGATGGGTGGCTCGGTGGTGCACCTGACCACCGGCGACAGCCAGCTCGGCCGCGCAGAACCCATTGAAGACAGCGCCAAGGTGATCAGCCGCATGGTCGACCTGGTGATGATCCGCACCTATGAGCAGAGCAAGATCGAAGCGTTTGCCGCGCATTCGCGCGTGCCGGTGATCAACGGCCTGACCAATGAATTCCACCCCTGCCAGATCCTGGCCGACCTGTTCACGCTGGTCGAATACCGGCCCGCCGCCAGCGGCCAGCCGCTGGATGCGATCAAGGGCAAGGTGGTGGCCTGGGTGGGCGACGGCAACAACATGGCCAACACCTGGCTGCAGGCGGCCGAGTTGCTGGGCTTCACGGTGCACGTGAGCACACCTGGGGGCTACGAGGTCGACCCAGTGCTCGCCGGCATCAGCAACCGCGACTGCTACAAAGTTTTCAAAGACCCACGCGAAGCCTGCGCCGGCGCCGATCTGGTCACCACCGACGTGTGGACCAGCATGGGTTTCGAGGCAGAGAACGAGGTGCGCCGCGAGGCTTTCAAACGCTGGTGTGTGGACGAAGACATGATGCGCCAGGCCAAGCCCGATGCGCTCTTCATGCACTGCCTGCCCGCACACCGCGGCGAAGAAGTCAGCGCAGAGGTCATCGACGGCCCGCAGTCGGTGGTGTGGGACGAAGCCGAAAACCGCATGCATGCGCAGAAGGCCCTGATGGAATTCCTGTTGCTCGGCCGTCTGGCTTGATGCAGGCCCTGCTCGACGCGATCGCGCGCATCGAACCCGGCACCGACGCACGCCGGGTCTTCCACGGCCGCGGCGGCCTGCACCCGGGCTGCGAGCAGTGGACGTTGGACGCATTTCCGCCCGTCTGGCTGCTCACCAGTTTCCAGCCGGTGACCGACGACACCCTGGCCGTGATCGGCGAAGCACTGCAAGCCCGTTGGAGCCAGATCGCCCCCGAACAGCCACTCAACTGGGTGTTCCAGTGCCGGGGGGATGGCCAGGCCGACACGGTTCTCATGGCCGGCAGCGTTCCCGAGCCGCACGTGGTCAGCGAGCGCGGCGCGCGTTAC
>JANPKR010000416.1:0-3171 GCA_031426175.1 Hydrogenophaga sp.
AAATTCTAGGGATGGACACCGCAACGCGCGCATGGTCGAATGCGAACGTTTTGTGTCCCGATTGGAAACAATGCCGATATCGCGCGAAATGCTCACCACCTTCTTGGGAGTGGCCGACACGCTCAGCGTGAGTGCTACTGCACAGGCGCTGGGGGTGGGCAAAAGCGTGGTTAGCAAACGCGTGGCACAGCTCGAGGATTCGGTGGGCGCCACTCTGTTTGCGCGCAGCACTCGCCGTGTGGTGCTCACACCGGCAGGCGAGATTTACGCCGTGCACGCTCGCCGCGCGCTCGATGCGCTGGGCGATGGTGAAGAGGAGGTGCGTGCGCTTCGCTCGGCTCTCAGCGGGCGCATCCGGGTGACGGCACCCGTGTCCTGGGGCCAGCGTGTCCTGGCCCGACGGGTGCCCATGTTTCTGAAGCAGCACCCCGAAATCGAGCTTGACCTGCATCTGGCCGACCGCATCACCGACATCGCCCTGGAGCGCTTCGACATTGCGCTTCGCTGGTCCTCCACCGCACCCGCACCCGAACTGGTGTGCACCCCGGTAGGACGGGTGCACTGGATGATGGTGGCCGCTCCGGACTACCTGCGCACCCACGGTCATCCCAAGAGCCCAGCAGCATTGGCCGAACATGCCTGCCTGGCCTATTGGCGGGACGTGCTCGATGAGGCCTGGACCTTGACCCAAGGTCGGCGCGTTCAAAGAATCAAGGTGCCCAGTCGATACCACGTGGACAACCCGGAGGCGGTGTCAGAAGCCGCCATGGCCGGCATTGGCATTGCACTCTTGCCCACCTACCTTTGCCAGAGTGAACTGGACGCTGGGCGGCTGCTGCCTGTGCTGCGGCAGTGGACACCCCGCACTCGCTTTGGCAACGAGATCACCGCAGTGACCACACCTGAACGCTTGCGCGTGGCGCGCAACCGCAGCTTCATCGGTTTTCTGCAGCAAGAGTTGGTGGATCAGCGTTAGAGCTGTTGGACGAGCGCTCGACGCGTATCGCAACACCAGCCCACTCACCACGCGAATGTCTGAGCAAGACTGAACGGGGTCGTTCGGGCGCATCGCCTCGAAAGGCCGCAGCGTCCCTCACCAGCCTTTCCATCGCCTGCGTCCTTAAGACAGCATCACCACCAAGACCGGGCACCCAACAGGCTGTCACCTCAGGTCCATCCCCTTGATAGGTAACGACCTGCGATGACGTTGGCCAGACTTCTCCAATTGGATTCCGGGAGCGTTTTGCGGATCATGTCGAAGGACAGCAAGGCGCCCAATTTACGACCCCCACCTACCGCGATTCGAGGCGGCAAGCCGAAGGTCGGTGTGCGGTCTGTCCATGCGCCTGTGGCGCGTAAGCAAGCCAGTTAACGTCGGTTCGGCGGCCTGGGCCTGGGTCAGGTGGTGCAAGCAGCGATGCCAAGAAGCACCGGATCATCGGCCTTTCGAGGCATCGCTGTTGAGACATGTCCAAAAAACCATGCCCATCACCCTTTGCAAGTACTCCGGGGACTCTTCCAGGGCGTAGATGGCTCGCGCAACCGACTGAATGAGCCCAGACGGATAGACCTCACCGTTGGTCAAGCGTTCTGCGGTCTTGGCCTCCGCCGCTTGCCGGTCTGCCCCTGTCTTCCGATCCAAGTCGAGAAAGAACGCAATGTCCGTCCGGGCGTAGCAAATCTTCATCTTCCACGCCGGCTGCTGAAGGTCCATGGCCTCTCGGACGGCGCATTCCTGAAGCTTCCCGGCCGCGAAATCGGCGTGGTGCTTCACCTCTCCGTTGTCCACCCCCTCAAACAACTCGAGTGCGACCCTTTCCCCGTAGGAGGATCCACGCACAAAAGGCAGCACGTCGTTGCGCCTGTGCCCACCAGCCATGTAGACGCGGGCGATGTTCAGCGCCATGAACCCTTCCGTATCGCAAGTGCGAAACGCTCCGCTCTGCTGGGAGGGAGCGCTGCCAGCTGGCGCTTGCGCCCACACCAAAGCCGGCATCCAGATGGCACACAGAACCAATCCTCGAAGCAATTTCATCCGTGCTTTGCTGTTGTTTGATAAATGGTGCGCGAACACCATCATCGGGAAAATACCCATACGACAAGATCAAACGTCGATGTTCCCCGCCCGCAATGCATTGGCCTCGATGAAATCGCGGCGCGGTTCCACCTCGTCGCCCATCAGCATCGTGAACACGCGGTCCGCTTCGATCGCGTCGTCGATCTGCACGCGCAGCAGGCGGCGCACGGTCGGGTCCATGGTGGTTTCCCACAGCTGGGCAGGGTTCATCTCGCCCAGGCCCTTGTAGCGCTGGCGCGCGGTGGTGCGCTCGGCTTCGCTGATGAGCCAACGCATCGCCACGCGGAAGTCGGCCACTTTTTCTTCTTTCTGTTTCTCGCCCTCGCCGCGCATGACCTTGGCGCCTTCACCCAGCAGGCCGCGGAAGGTCTCAGCCGCGGTGGCCAGTGCCGCGTAGTCGGCGCCGTGCACGAAGTCCTGCGTGAGCACGCTGCTTTTGGTGTTGCCGTGGTGGCGGCGGCTGATGCGCAAGATCGGTTTGTCGGTGCGCACGTCGAACTCGGCCGCCACTTCGGCGGGCACGCCGGTGGTGGTGAGTTCGCGCAGCTTGGCCTGCAGGGCGATGGCGCTGACTTCGGCCTGCTCCACGGTGTCGAGGTTGAGCGACACGCCGTCTGCAATGGAGCGCAGTGCTTCGGCGTCCATGAAGTTGGACAGGCGTGCGATCACGCTCTCGGCAATTTGGTGCTTGCGCGCCAGCTCGCCCAGCGTGTCGCCGGTGAGCGTGGTTTGGGTGGCGCCGCCGGTGAACACGCTGGCATCCTTGAGCGCGATGCGCAGCAGAAAACCGTCGAGCGCCGCAGCGTCTTTCAGATACAGCTCTTCCTTGCCGGACTTGACCTTGTAGAGCGGTGGCTGTGCGATGTAGATGTGGCCACGCTCCACCAGCTCGGGCATCTGACGGTAGAAGAAGGTCAGCAGCAGGGTGCGGATGTGGGCGCCGTCCACGTCGGCGTCGGTCATGATGATGATGCGGTGGTAACGCAGCTTGGCGACGTTGAAGTCGTCCTTGCCGTCACCGTTGGCGCTTTCACCACCGGCCTTGCCGATGCCGGTGCCCAGCGCGGTGATGAGCGTCAAGATTTCGTTGGAGG
>JANPKR010000417.1:0-9527 GCA_031426175.1 Hydrogenophaga sp.
GCCGCCAGCGCCAGCCCGGTTGTCCACGATCACCGTGCCCAGCGAACTCTTCACCGCTTCGGCCAGGATGCGTGCGGTCACGTCGATCGGACCACCGGCCGCGAAGGGAACGATGATGCGCGTGGTGTTGGTCTGCGCCAACCCAAGTCCGGGCAGGACCAGACTGACCGGGGCTAGGGCCGAGCGGGTGATCAGTTGGCGGCGGTTCATCATGAGGAGGTCACACCTTGTCGGCAGCGCTGGTGAAGGAATCGGCGAAGAAGGCCTCTTCGGGCAGGCCGGCCTTGGTCGTGTAATCGCGCTTGGCCGATTCGATCACGATGGGTGCTCCACAGGCGTAGACCTCGTGGCCAGAAAGATCGGACAGGTCTTGCATCACCGCCTCGTGCACGAAGCCGGTGCGGCCCGTCCACGCATCGTCGGGCAAGGCGTTGGACACCACCGGCACGTAGTGCAGGTTCGGCATTTCCGCCAGCCTCGCTTCGATCCAGGCACTCTGGTACAGATCGGCCGGGCGGCGGCCGCCCCAGTAGAGCGTGGCTTCACGCGTGATGGCCTTGAACTGCATGTGCTCGATGATGGCTTTGATGGGCGCGAAGCCCGTGCCCGAGGCCAGCAGCACCATGGGCTTGGCACTGTCCTCGCGCAGGTAGAAGCTGCCGTACGGTCCTTCGATGCGCAGGATGTCTTTCTCCTTCATCGGTCCGAAGACGTGGTCAGTGAATTTGCCTCCCGGCATGTGACGCACGTGCAGTTCCAGCGAAGGCTGGGCCGACTGCGTGTGCGGCGCATTGGCCATGGAGTAGCTGCGTCGGTCGCCGTCACGCAACAGAAATTCAACGTACTGGCCCGCGTGGTACTGGAAGGTGTCGCTCGCAGGCAGTTGGAGACGCAGCACCATCACGTCGTGCGAAGCGCGCTCCAGCGCGCTCACGCGCACCGGCATTTTCTTGATCGGAAATGCGCCGACCTCTGTGACCTGCCGCGATTCGATCACCACGTCGCTGTGCGCCACGCCGCAGCAGGTCAGCACATAACCGGCGGCTTCTTCGTCCGCGCTCAGGGCCTTGCTCTGGTGCGGTCCATGCACCACGCTGCCTGACACGAGCTTGCATTTGCACGAACCGCAGGCACCATCCTTGCAGCCGTAGGGCAGGCCGATGCCCTGGCGGATGCCGGCGGCCAGCATGGCCTCGTCGGGCTCGGCGGTGAAGAGGCGCCCACTGGGCTCGACGGTGATGGTGAATGTCATACTGGCACTGGATGGGTGGAGAGGCCCGGCGGTGCAGTGGCACCCGCTCGGCAACCGGTCATTGTCTCAAATTCGGAATTTGCATGAGCCTCCTCGGCGCCTTGCCCGCACGCTTCCGGCGTGAACGGGTGTTGATCATTGGTTGTGGTGATGTGGGCCAACGCGCTGCGCGCGTGTTGGGAGGATCTTCACGCGTGCGCGTGATGGCACTCACCTCCAGCCCGGAGCGCCAGTCCGCCCTGCGGGCACAGGGCATCACGCCGCTGGCGGGCAACCTCGACGACCCGCAGAGCCTGCGTCGACTCGCGGGGCTGGCCACGCGTGTGCTGCACCTGGCGCCGCCCCCATCGGGCGATCATGTGGACTGGCGCCTGGACCCCCGCACGCGCGCGCTCATCCGAGCTTTGGCGCAGCGCACTCTGCCCACGGCGCTGGTCTACGGTTCCACCTCGGGCGTGTACGGCGACTGCCAGGGTCGCTGGGTCGACGAATCCACGCCAGCCCGGCCGCTCACACCGCGCGCCTGGCGGCGGGTGGATGCCGAAGCCAACGTGCACTGGCTGGGCCGCGCGACCGGCGTGCGCACCACGGTGCTGCGCATCCCCGGCATCTACGCGAGTGATCGCGACGGCGGCACGCCGCGCGCACGCCTGCTGCGCGGTACACCGGTGTTGCGCCCCGAGGACGACGTGTACACCAACCACATCCACGCCGACGACCTGGCGCGCGCCTGTGCGCTGGCCATGTGGCGCGGACGGCCGCAGCGCAATCTCAACGTGGTGGACAACACCGAATTGAAGATGGGTGACTACTTCGATCTGGCGGCCGACCTGTACGGCCTGCCGCGACCACCACGCGTGGCGCGCGACGCGGCCGGTGATCAGCTGCCGCTGATGTTGCTGAGCTTCATGAGCGAATCGCGCCGCTTGCGCAACCAGCGCATGACACAAGAGCTCGGTCTGCGTCTGCACTACCCCACCGTGGCGCAAGGCCTGGTGAACTCGCGAAGCTGAGCGGACAACAAAAAGGCCGCGCAAGCAACTTGCGCGGCCTTGTCTGTGGTGCCCGGGGCCGGAATCGAACCGGCACGCCTTGCGGCGGGGGATTTTGAGTCCCCTGCGTCTACCAATTTCACCACCCGGGCGCTCTGAAAGGGGTTGCAAATTATGGCACAGTGCAAGCGATGAATTACCCCACGATTGAAGACGCGATTGGCAACACCCCGCTGGTGGCCCTGCAGCGCATCGGTGCCAAGTCCAATGCCGAGCGTGGCAATGTGGTGCTGGGCAAGCTTGAAGGCAACAACCCGGCCGGTTCCGTTAAAGACCGGCCCGCTGTTTCGATGATCCAGCGCGCCGAGGAGCGCGGCGAAATCAAGCCCGGCGACACCCTCATCGAGGCCACCTCCGGCAACACCGGTATTGCGCTTGCCATGGCCGCGGCCATCAAGGGCTACCGCATGGTGCTGATCATGCCGGAGGACCTCTCGATTGAACGCGCGCAGACCATGAAGGCGTTTGGTGCCGAGCTCATCCTCACCTCCAAGAGCGGCGGCATGGAATCGGCCCGAGATTTGGCCGACAGGATGCAGGCCGAAGGCAAGGGCCGCGTGCTTGATCAGTTCGCTAACGCCGACAACCCGCGCGTGCACTACGAGACCACCGGCCCCGAAATCTGGCAGCAGACCGCCGGCCGCGTCACCCACTTTGTGAGCGCCATGGGCACCACCGGCACCATCACCGGTGTCTCGCGCTTCCTGAAGGAAAAAGACCCGGCCATCCGCATCATCGGCGCCCAGCCGAGTGAAGGCTCGCGCATTCCCGGTATCCGCAAGTGGCCCACCGAATACCTGCCCAAGATCTACGACCCGAGCACGGTCGACGAGTTGGTGTACGTGAGCCAGTCCGACGCCGAGGGCATGTGCCGGCAGCTGGCGCGCGAAGAGGGAATCTTTGCCGGGATCTCGGCGGCAGGTGCATGCTGGGTGGCGCAGCAGATTGCGGCCCGGGTGGAAAACGCCACTGTCGTCTTCATCGTGTGTGATCGCGGGGACCGTTACCTCTCCACCGGTGTGTTCCCCGCTTGACGCACGCCATGTCGTCCAGCGAATTCAGCTTTTGCCCGCAGTGCGCCACGGCGCTGGCGCTCATCACTCAGGCCGAAGACGGTGGCGACAAGCAGCGCCTGCGTTGCCCGGCCTGCGGCTTCACCCACTGGAACAACCCGACGCCGGTGCTCGCCGCCATCGTGGAGCTGGACGGCCGCATACTGCTGGCGCGCAACGCGGCGTGGTCAGGCCGTATGTTCGGTCTGATTACCGGGTTCATGGAGGCCGGTGAATCGCCCGAAGAAGGTATCCGTCGCGAAATTGCCGAAGAAACGGCGCTGAACGTGACCAAACTCACGTTGGTGGGCGTTCATGATTTTCAGCGCATGAATCAGCTCATCGTGACTTACCACGCGCTCGCGCACGGCGATGTGAGGCTCTCGCCCGAGCTGGCCGAATACAAGCTCATGGAGCCCGCCCGCATTCGCTGCTGGCGCGCAGGCACTGGCTTTGCGCTGGCCGACTGGTTGCGCGGCCGGGGCTTCGAGCCCGTGTTCATGGAGGATCTTCCGCGGCCCGCAGACCCGGTTTCCTAGCGCAACCGCGCACCGTTTCTCGGTGCAAGGAAAAGAGCGAGCCGCTTAGAATGCGCTGATTCCAAGGAAAGCCCCATGCAAGCCGACAAAGAACTCGATGCCCGTGGTCTGAACTGCCCGCTGCCCATCCTGAAAGCCAAAAAAGCACTGGCCGACATGCACAGCGGTCAGACCCTCAAGGTGATTTCCACCGACTCGGGTTCGGTGCGCGATTTCCAAGCCTTCGCCAAACAAACCGGGAACGTGCTGGTCGAACAGCAAACCGTGGGCGACGACCACATCACGCTGCTCAAACGCCGCTGAAGTTGGCTCCGGTCGTCCGATCATGGAAGTCCTCCTCGTTGATCCTCTCGTACCTGAGGCGTTGTCCTGGCTGCAGGAGCGTCACGAGGTCACCTTCCGCCCCGAGTTGGGTGACGATCCGGTAGAACTGCGCAAGGCCACGTACAAGACGCGCGCCATCGTCCTGCCGCCCCACGTGGTGGTGTCCGAGGAGTTCCTGAATTTCTCCCCCAAGCTCGAGATCGTGGCGCGAATGCAGATCTCCAGCGACAACACCGATCTCGACGCATGTGCCCGGCGCCGTGTGCGTGTGTTGCAGGCGCGCAGCGCCACGGTGCGCTCCAACGCCGAGTACCTGCTCTATGGCCTGCTCATGCTGTACAGGCGCGGCATGATCAGTGCGCTGCTGGGCCGAAAAATCGCGCAGGTGCGCATGGGGCGTGAGCTCTCGGGCAGCACCGTGGGCTTGCTGGGTCTGGCACCGGTGGCGCACACGCTGGCGCCCATGCTCAAGAGCCTGGGCGTGCGTTTGCTGGGTTACGACCCGGCGGTGCACCACGCCGCAGCCATCTGGAACAAACTGGGCGTGGAGCCCGTGACGTTGCAGGACATGCTCTCGCGCTCGGACGCGATTTCGCTGCAGATGGTCTACGCCTCTCGCTTTCGCGGCTGGATCAACGAACGGTTGCTCAACCACTGCAAGCCTGGTCAGTTGTGGGTGGGTGTGAGCCGCAGCACGCTGTTCGATCCCGACGCGCTGGCGCTGGCTTTGTGCGATGGCCGCATCGACGCTTGTTTGATGGACGGCGCCAACCCGCAGTTCGCCGCCGAAGGAACGCCTTTGCACGGCATTCCCAACCTGCACCTCACGCCTCGGCTGGGTTCGCACACGCGCGAAGCCAAGCTGCGCGCGAGCTGGTACGTGGCGCACCGTATCCATGAAACCCTGTCGCCCCATGCGGTGGGGCACGATGGCGGTGCGAGCGATTTCACCGTGCTCGACAGCCTCGAGTACCACGAGCCCGAAGATCCGCAGGCAGTCACGCCGTCGCAATGGGGCTCGATCGCAATGCACCGGAGCTGACCCCCCGCCGCGCAGGGCTGGAGATGACCTCCAGCCGCGCGGTGCTCGACCCCCCTTTCAGGGGGCAATGCCCGCGGTCTGGCAAAGCCAGTCCCGCGGCATTGCTGGGTGAACCACCCCTCCCTACCGAGAGGTTGGGTCAGATCACTTCTTGTTTTTTTCTCGCTTATCAAGCGCCCAGCCGTTGCAGCTGCTCGCGCATCTTCTCCAGCGTGGCCGTGAAGTCGGCCACGCGTTGTCTTTCCTGGTCGATCACCGCCGGCGGTGCCTTGGCCACGAAGGCTTCGTTGGCCAGCTTGGCGGTGGCTTTGGTGATCTCGCCTTCGAGCCGCGTGGCTTCCTTGCCCAGGCGCAGCTTCTCGGCGGCCAGATCGATTTCCATGAACAGGCACAGGCGGGCTTCGCCGACCACAGCCACCGGGGCGGCTTGTGCAGCCGCGGCCCAGGCGGACTCGTCGGTGAACACCTTCACTTCGTTCAACTTGGCCAGGCCTTGCAGCACCGCTCCCATGGCCTGCATGTAGGCGGTGTCGCCCAGCACGTACAGAGGCAGGCGGGTGGCGGGTGACACGCTCATCTCGCCGCGCAGGTTGCGGCAGGCGTCCACCAGCGCCTTGAGCTTGTTGACGTGCGCAATCGACGCTTCGTCAATCTTGTTCAACTGGGCTTGTGGGTAACGCGCGATGCTCACCGACTCGCCCCGCAGGCCGGCCACGGGCGCGACCTTCTGCCACAGCTCTTCGGTGATGAAGGGGATCACTGGGTGCGCCAGGCGCAGGATGGCTTCCAGCGTGCGAATCAGCGTGCGGCGGGTGGCGCGCTGTTGTGAGGCATTGCCGGTCTGGATCTGCACCTTGGCGATTTCCAGGTACCAGTCGCAGAACTCGTTCCAGACGAAGTCGTAAATGGTGTTGGCCACGTTGTCGAGACGGTACTCGGCGAAGCCCTTGGCCACGTCGGCCTCGGTCTTTTGCAGCAGCGAGCTGATCCAGCGGTCGGCGTGGCTGAAGCTGAGGTAACCGTGGAAAGGTTGGCCCACCGCGCACTCGGCCTTGGTGTGCTCTTCCAGGCCGCAGTCCTGTCCCTCGCAATTCATCAGCGTGAAGCGCGTGGCGTTCCAGAGCTTGTTGCAGAAGTTGCGGTAGCCCTCGCAGCGCTTGCTGTCGAAGTTGATGCTGCGGCCCAGCGAGGCCAGCGCGGCGAAGGTGAAGCGCAGCGCGTCGGCGCCGTAGGCCGGAATGCCTTCGGGGAACTCCTTTTCGGTCTGCTTGCGCACCTTGGGCGCGGTCTCGGGCTTGCGCAGGCCGGTGGTGCGTTTGTCCAGCAGGGGCGCGAGCGCAATGCCGTCGATCAGGTCCACCGGGTCGAGCACGTTGCCTTCGCTCTTGCTCATCTTCTGGCCCTGCGCGTCGCGCACCAGGCCGTGGATGTAGACGTGCTTGAACGGCACGCGGCCGGTGAAGTGCGTCGTCATCATGATCATCCGGGCGACCCAGAAAAAGATGATGTCGTAGCCGGTGACGAGCACGGTGCTGGGCAGGTAGAGGTTGTGGTCCTCGGTGGCGCCTTCCTTCTGATTCGGCCAACCCATCGTGGAGAAGGGGACGAGCGCCGACGAGTACCAGGTGTCGAGCACGTCAGGGTCACGCACAAGCCTCTGCCCCGGGGCCTTGGCCTGGGCTTCGGCCTCGTTGCGCGCCACGATCACGTTGCCCGCTTCGTCGTACCAGGCCGGGATCTGGTGGCCCCACCAGAGCTGGCGGCTGATGCACCAGTCCTGGATGTTGTTCATCCACTGGTTGTAGGTGTTGACCCAGTTCTCGGGCACGAACTTCACTTCGCCTGACTGCACGGCCGCGATGGCCTTGTCGGCAATGGAGGTGCCGCTGGTGTTCTTCTCGTTGCCCTTGGATTGCATGGCCACGAACCACTGGTCGGTGAGCATGGGTTCGATCACCTGGCCAGTGCGGGCGCAGCGCGGCACCATGAGTTTGTGCTTCTTGGTCTCCACCAGCAGGCCGGCGGCTTCCAGGTCGGCCACCACGGCCTTGCGCGCCACGAAGCGGTCCATGCCCTGGTACTTGGCCGGCGCGTTCTCGTTGATGGCGGCTTGCAGCGTGAGCACGCCGATGATGGGCAGGCTGTGGCGCTGGCCCACGGCGTAGTCGTTGGTGTCGTGCGCGGGCGTGACCTTGACCACGCCCGTTCCGAAGGCGCGGTCCACGTAGTCGTCGGCGATCACCGGAATGTCGCGATCGCACAGCGGCAGCTTCACGGTCTTGCCGATGAGGTGCGTGTAGCGTTCGTCTTCCGGGTGCACCATCACCGCCACGTCGCCCAGCAGGGTTTCGGGGCGGGTGGTGGCCACGGTGAGCGAGCCCGAGCCGTCGCTCAGCGGGTAGGCGATGTGCCAGAGAAAGCCGTCCTCTTCCTCGCTTTCCACTTCCAGGTCGGACACCGCCGACATCAGCACCGGGTCCCAGTTCACCAGGCGCTTGCCGCGGTAAATCAAGCCTTGTTCGTACAGCTGCACAAAGGTTTCGGTCACCACGGTCGAGAGCTTCGGGTCCATGGTGAAGTACTCGCGGCTCCAGTCCACACTGTCGCCCATGCGGCGCATCTGTGTGGTGATGGTGTTGCCGCTCTCTTCCTTCCACTCCCACACCTTGGCCACGAAGTTCTTGCGGGCTTCGGCCGGCGTGGGGCCCATGTCGTGGCGGCTGATGCCCTGGGCCTGCAGCTGGCGCTCCACCACGATCTGCGTGGCGATGCCGGCGTGGTCGGTGCCCGGCACCCAGACCGTGTTGGCGCCCGACATGCGGTGGTATCGCGTCAGGCTGTCCATGATGGTCTGGTTGAACGCATGACCCATGTGCAGCGTGCCGGTCACGTTGGGTGGCGGCAGCTGGATTGCAAACGACGGTGCGTCCGCCTGGGGTGCACCCGTGCCGCGAAAACCCGCCACGCCGTAGCCGCGTTGTTCCCACTCGGGGCCCCAGCGGGCCTCAATCGGAGCGGGTTCGAACGATTTGGCCAGGGATTGCAGGCCGGGTTGGTTCAGGGTGTCGGTCATGGGGCGCGCCAGAAGTGAAAACGGCATCCCGCAGGATGCCGTGAGGGGAAATGGGGTTACCGGCGGATTTTATTCGACAGGCTCCTCAGACCGATGGGGTGTGCATGTCGCGCGCGGCTTCCATGCAGGCCTTGAGCACGGCGGCGTCGCCGATCTGGTTGGCCAGCAGCAGGATCAGACGCGCGTTGAGCAGCTCCGAGTCGTCGCGGCTGAGGCCCGCATGGGCGTCGAGCAGCTGTTCGTAGAAGGCGTCGGCGTCTTGAAAGTGGGGGTTGGTGTTCATGGTCGGTCTCCGCGCAGGCCCAGCGACCGTTCGATCGCCCGCACCAGTTGGGCATTGATGGTTTCTCCGGTGGCGGCGAGGTATCCGTCGGGGCGCACCAGCGCCCAGCCGTTGGCGCAGGCCTGGCAGGCACCCAGAACATGACCTTTCGCGTCGCGCACATGCTCCAGCGCCTGTGCGGCATTGTTTGCGCCGAGCACCTGCACGCTGCGTACCGGTGCGTCAAAACACAGACGCCTCAGCCGCTGCAGGGTCGCCGCTGGCTGATCGCCGAACACCAGCACCAGCAGGTCGCCATGGGCCCAGTTGAGCAGGTCGTTCACGTCACCCGTTGAACCGTCTGCCCATGCAAACGCCACGTTCTGCACCGACTGGCCCGCTGCGCTGGCCGGTGCGTAGCTGCAGGCGCGTGAGCGGACGTAGGGGTTGGCCACGGCCATACGGCCAGTGTTGATGAGCGATCGTGCAAACGGGTGCTGTTTGGCCAGCCCGATGGCGGCCCGGCGGAACAAACGCTCGGTGCCACCGGCTGGGCGCAGAAAACGAGCGGTGCGATTGGTCACGCACACGTTTTGCTGCGCGGCGTCCAGGCGCTCATCGTTGTAGCTCTCCAGCAGCGCTGCGTCGGCCTTGCCGCTGAGCACGGCCGCGAGTTTCCAGGCGAGATTGTCGGCGTCGGCCACGCCGGTGTTGCCGCCGCGCGCACCGAACGGGCTGACCACCTTGGCGGAGTCGCCCATGAGGAACACCCGTCCGTGGCGCATGGCGTGTACGCATTCGCTGCGGTAAGCGTACGGTCCGACCCAGACGATCTCCACCTGCACGTCGGGTCCGAATTGGCGCGCCAGGCGCTCGCGCACCACGTCTTCGCGGCTCACGTAGGCGGGGTCGGCGTTGGGCGCCATCTGGT
>JANPKR010000418.1:0-2151 GCA_031426175.1 Hydrogenophaga sp.
GCCTGGCGCACCAGCGCCAGACCAGCTGCGCTGCTGATGCGGCACAGGTGCACACGCGCGTTGGCGCTGCCGGGTGTCTTGCCCTGCGTGGCGCGCATGAGTTCAAACAGCGTGTGCAGCGCGATGGTTTCGGCCGCCGCCGGGATGCCGGCCAGACCCAGGCGCGTGGCCAGCGGGCCGCTGGCGGCCACACCCTTGCCGAGCCAGAAGTCCTGCGGGCGCAACCACACGGTGTAGCCGAAGGTGGCGGCGTACTGCAGCGCGCGCTGCAGCACCTGCACGTTGACGATGGGCACCTCGGCCTGGCCGAAGCCGATGCAGCCGGACTCGGTGAGCTCGGCCATTTCGGTGAGCACCTCGCCCTGCAGACCGCGCGTGAGCGCACCCAGCGGAAACACGCGCGCCAGGTGCAGTTTTTCGGCGCGGAACTTGAGCATGTCGACCAGCCCCGGCTCGTCGAGCACCGGGTCGGTGTCGGGTGGGCAGACCAGCGAGGTGACACCACCGGCCACGGCCGCGGCCATCTCGCTCTCCAGCATGCCGGCATGTTCCTGGCCAGGTTCGCGCAGGCGCACGGCCAGGTCCACCAGGCCGGGGGCGACCACGCAGCCCGTGGCGTCGATGCTGCGATTGGGATGGAAGTCGGGCGCCACATTGCCGATGGCGATGATGCGGCCAGCGGCGATCGCCACATCGACCATCTCGTCGCGGCCGGTGGCCGGGTCCATGACGCGACCGTTCCGGATCAGGATCTTCATGTTGTTATGCCTCGTTGCCAGCCACTATTCCCATCACCGCCATGCGTACCGCGATGCCATAGGTGACCTGCGGCAGGATCACGCTCTGCGGCCCGTCCACCACCGCCGAGTCGATTTCCACGCCGCGGTTGATCGGCCCCGGGTGCATCACGATCGCGTCCGGTTTGGCCCAACGCAAGCGCTCGGGCGTCAGGCCGAAGCTCTTGAAATATTCCTGGCTGGACGGCAGCAGCGCGCCGCTCATGCGTTCGTTCTGCAGGCGCAGCGTGATCACCACGTCGCAGTCCTTGATGCCTTCTTCCAGCGTGTGGCAGACGCGCACGCCCATTTGCGATAGGTCGCTCGGCACCAGCGTGCGCGGGCCGACCACTCGCACGTCGGGGCAGCCCAGCGTGGTGAGGGCGTGGATGTCGGAGCGCGCCACGCGCGAGTGCAGCACGTCGCCCACGATGGCCACCGAGAGCTTGGTGAAGTCCTGCTTGTAGTGACGGATGGTGTACATGTCGAGCAACCCCTGCGTGGGGTGCGCGTGGCGCCCGTCGCCAGCGTTGATCACGTGCACATGCGGGGCCACGTGTTGCGCGATCAGGTAAGGTGCGCCCGACTCGCTGTGGCGCACCACAAAGATGTCGGCCGCCATCGCGCTGAGGTTGGAAATGGTGTCAAGCAGCGACTCGCCCTTGGCGGTGGAGCTGCGCGCGATGTCCAGGTTGATCACGTCGGCACTCAGGCGCGTGGCCGCGATCTCGAAGGTGGTGCGGGTGCGCGTGCTGTTCTCGAAGAACAGGTTGAACACGCTTTTGCCGCGCAGCAGGGGCACCTTCTTCACCTCGCGGTTGCTCACGCTCACGAAGTTGGCCGCGGTGTCCAGGATTTTCGTGAGGATGTCGCGCGACAGGCCCTCGGTGGAGAGCAGGTGGATCAGCTCACCGTTCTTGTTCAATTGGGGATTGCGTCGCACGGTCAGGCTTTCTTGGGTTCGATCACGAAGCTCAGGCGCCCGGCTTCGTCGCGCGCTAGTTCAAGCGAGCGGTCCGCGGGCACGTCGGCGCGGGCGGCGCACAGCGTCGGCTCGATCGGCAGTTCGCGACCACCCCGGTCCACCAGCACCGCCAGGCGCACGCTGGCCGGTCGGCCGTAGTCGAAGAGTTCGTTGATCACCGCGCGCAGCGTGCGTCCGGTGTAGAGCACGTCGTCGACCAGCAGCACGTGCGCGCCGTTCACGTCGAAGGGCAGCACGGTTTGTGCGCTGGAGGCCAGGCCGCGCTGCGCGAAGTCGTCGCGGTGCATGCTGGAGGAAATCACACCTGCTGCGCCAGGCAGACCCAGATCGCGCTGCAGGCGCTCGGCCACCCAGGCGCCGCCGGAGGTGATGCCGGCCAGCACCACCGGA
>JANPKR010000419.1:0-1676 GCA_031426175.1 Hydrogenophaga sp.
GCGCCCCAGCATGCCGATGCCCACATCGCGCTCGGCGCCTTCCATGCCGAGGTGATCGACAAGGTGGGCTCGCTGCTCGGCAAGACGCAAGGCGCCAGCAAGGCCGCCGGCCTGGCCATGTTCCAGCAGGCGCTGAAACTCAACCCGGGCAGCGCCATCGCGATGGTGGAGTACGCCAACGGCCTGGAGATGCTCGAGGGAGATAAAAAGAAGACGGAGGCCGAGAAGCTGTATGCCGATGCCGCCGCCTGCAAGCCGGCCGACGCGGCCGAGCGGCTGGACGTGGAGATGGCCAAGGCCGAACTGGAAGAGTGAGGTGAGGCGGGGCGTGCGCGCGATGGCGCACGCACTCACTCAGATCTTGTCGAGCGGGCTCAACACACCGCGGCCGCCGCGGTTGAGCACATGGGTGTAGACCATGGTCGTGCGCACATCGCTGTGGCCCAGCAGTTCCTGCACCGTGCGGATGTCGTAGCCATCCTGCAGCAGGTGGGTGGCGAAGGAGTGGCGCAGCACGTGCGGGGTGCAGGGCTTGTCGATGCCGGCGCGGCGCGCGGCACCGGCCACTGCGCGCTGCACCGATTGTTCGTGCAGGTGGTGCCTGCGCTCGACATCGCTGCGCGGGTCGAGCGACAGTGTCGGGCTCGGAAACACCCACTGCCAGCCCCAAGCCGTCGAGGCCTGCGGGTACTTCACCGACAGGGCATCGGGCAACCACACCCCGGCCCGGCCTGCCGCCAAGTCTTTGACATGGAGGGCACGCGCTTGATCGAGTTGCAAGCGCAGGCCCGCGACCAGATTCTCCGGCAGCACCGTGACCCGGTCTTTGCTGCCCTTGCCCTGCCGCACCACGATCTCGCGTCGCTCGAACTCGATGTCTTTCACGCGCAGACGCAGGCCTTCCAGCAACCGCATGCCCGTGCCGTAAAGCAAGGAGGTCAACAGCCCGATGGCACCACTCGGCAGGTTCATCAACAGCGCCCGCACTTCGCGCTGCGTGAGCACGACGGGCAAACGCCGCGACGCCTTGGCCGAGACGATCTCGTCGAGCCAGGGCAGCCGAATGTTCAACACTTCCTTGTAGAGGAACAACAGAGCCGACTTGGCTTGCCCCTGCGTCGAGGAAGACACGCCGCGATCTGAAGCCAGGTGGGTGAGAAACGCTTCCACATCGGCGCCCGACAGGTCGCGCGGGTGGCGCAGCTTGTGGAAGTGAACGAAGCGCCGCACCCACCCGACGTAAGCCTGCTCGGTGCGCAGCGAGTAATGGCGTACGCGAATCGCCTCGCGCAGCGACGGCAACAGCCGCGTCGACTTCAAAGCAGCGGCGGCCGGCACACTGCCCGACGGCCCCTCGTCGGGCCGAACGACGCCGTCTTTGTCGGGATGATTCATCCGCGAAGTTTTAGGCAGCGTATGACGCAACGCGATCCCCCTTAAGGGGGAATTTGCGGCTTCCTTTGCCCGGAAACCACCGCTAGCATCGGGCATGGCATCGCAGCATACGCATCACCGGCCGTCCCAGCCCATGGTGTCTACATCTAGTTAGACCTCACGAACACATGTCTGGCCTTCGCGTCGCTATCGCATTTGTCGCAGGTGCCTTGCTGTATTACGTGGCGGTCGCGTACTTCGGCGGGGTGCTAGCCGCAGTTGGCGCTCCCAAGTCGTACTTC
>JANPKR010000420.1:0-2669 GCA_031426175.1 Hydrogenophaga sp.
GGCTTGCAACGCCATCTTAAATGAGAATGGATCGCATTTAAAGAGGTTGACAGGATCTTTTGCAAGCGGGTGTTTCGTGCCGGTATGGCACGTGCATCGGCCAAGAAAAAAGGGCCTTGATTGCTCAAGGCCCTTGCATTCGTTGGCGGAGACTGTGAGATTCGAACTCACGGACCCTTGCGGGTCGGCAGTTTTCAAGACTGCTGGTTTAAACCGCTCACCCAAGTCTCCGGATGCGTCGGCACTGCCGGGATTTTAGCCTGCGACCGCTGTGGCCTCGTGCTGCGACCTGGGCAGCATGCCGCGCGTCTCGATGAAGCGCACCACCTCGTCCACACCGGCGAGCGTCTTGAGGTTGGTCATGACCCAGGGGCGGCGCGCGCTGTCGGGGCGCATGCGGGCGGTGTCTGCCTTCATCACCTCGAGGTCGGCGCCCACGTGCGGGGCCAGGTCGGTCTTGTTGATGACAAAGAGGTCGCTCTTGGTGATGCCGGGGCCGCCCTTGCGCGGGATCTTTTCGCCGGCGGCCACGTCGATCACGTAAATGGTGAGGTCGCTGAGTTCGGGGCTGAAGGTGGCGGCGAGGTTGTCGCCGCCGCTTTCGATGAACACCACGTCGGCGTCGGGGAACTCACATAGCATGCGGTCGATGGCTTCGAGGTTGATGGAGGCGTCTTCGCGGATCGCGGTGTGCGGGCAGCCGCCCGTCTCGACACCCATGATGCGTTCGGCAGGCAGCGCGCCGCTCACGGTGAGGATGCGCTGGTCTTCCTTGGTGTAGATGTCGTTGGTGATGGCGATCAGGTCGTAGCGATCGCGCATGGCCTTGCACAGCATCTCCAGCAGCGTGGTCTTGCCCGAGCCAACCGGGCCGCCAATGCCCACGCGCAGGGGAGGCAGGTGCTTGGTGCGGCGTGGGATTTGGTGCAGGGGGGTCATGATCGGAACAGGCGTGAGTACTGGGTTTCGTGGCGGGCGGAATGGATCGCCAGCAGTGGCATGAAAGCCTGACGGTCATTGTCGTGCAGGGCGGTCGCGTGGTCCACCGCGGCCGGTATCTGCTGCGCCAGCCGCGCGAGCATGCGCTGGCCAGCGCTTTGGCCCAGCGGCACCGATTTGATGGACGCCTGCACCATGTTTTCGCACCAGCCGAAGGCGTAGCCGACCAGACTGTCGTGCACGCTGGCACCGGTGCTGGCGGCGGCGCATGCGCACGCCACGGGGTAGGTGGGCGGGTCGAGCCTTGCGCCCTGAAGTCGTTCGAACACGCCGTTGCCCAACTCGCCAAGCTGGCGCGCCCACTCCATTAGCGAGCGGCCCATCTGTTCGCTTTGCAGGCGGAATTCGAGCGTCTCGCGGGTCTGCAGCACCCAGTGGTTGAGCTCGGTGATGCGGGTCAGGTCGCTCGCACGCCAGGCGGGAATGGCCTGCGCCACCACCGCCAGATCGCTGCGCGCCAGACCCAGGTGCAGCTGGTCGACGAGCCAGGCGGCCGCACTCGCTTCGTCGTGCACCAGACCGGCTTCGACCGCTGGTTCGAGCCCTTCGGAATACGAGAAGCCACCCACAGGCAGGGCCGGGGAGGCGAGCCAGAGGATCTGCAACAAGCTGGCGGCCGTGCGAGGCGGCACACCGACCACCTCAGCCGTGGTCATGGTTGTGGTGGTCGTGGTCGTGGCTGTGGTTGTGCCCCGTGTGGGGGCCATGGCCCTCTTTGGCGCCGTGCACATGAATGTCGCCACCACCTGCGCCGTGATTACCGTGGCCGCCATAAGCGCCAGCCTCGGGCTCGAAGGGCTCGCGCGCGGGCGTCACCATCAGGTGCATGGCGCGCAGCATGTCGGCCAGCACATGGTCGGGCTCGATCTTCAGGTGGTCGGGTTTGAGTTCGATGGGCACGTGCCGGTTGCCCAGGTGGTAAGCCGCCCGCATGAGGTCGAAGGCCCGCTCGTGGGCGGGGTGGTCGGGGCAGGCGGTGATGCGCAGCACCGGCTGCGGCGCGGCCACCACGCGCAGGAGCGAACCGTCTTGCGTGATGAGCACGTCGCCACCGCGCACCACGGTGCCACGCGGCAGGAACACGCCCACGTGGCATTCGTCGGAGGCCACCGAGTCGAACCGACTCTTCTGCCGGATGTCCCAGTCCAGCACCAGCTGCGCGGCGCGTTGCACCATGGTGCGGGCCAGGCCCTGGCCTTGCGGGATGAGTTTGGAGGCTTGCAGCATGGGAACGCCGTTCAAAACAGGAAGTAACGTTGCGCCATGGGCAGGCGTGTGGCGGGCTCGCAAGTGAGCAGCACGCCGTCGGCACGCACAGCGTAGGTTTGTGGATCGATCTCCATCTTGGGCAACAGGCTGTTGTGCACCATGCTGGCTTTGGTCACGCTGCGGCAGTCGCGCACCGCGTCCAGCGTCTTGCGCAAGCCGTAGCGCTCGCCCACACCGACGCTCAATGCGGCCTGCGAGACGAAGGTGAGGCTGCTCTGGGCCATGGCGCCGCCGAAGCTGCCGAACATGGGCCGGTAGTGCACGGGTTGCGGCGTGGGAATGGAAGCGTTGGGGTCGCCCATGGCGGCCAGCGCGATACTGCCGCCCTTCAGGATGAGCGCAGGTTTCACGCCGAAGAACGCGGGCTTCCACACCACCAGGTCGGCCCACTTGCCCACCTC
>JANPKR010000421.1:0-10732 GCA_031426175.1 Hydrogenophaga sp.
ACGATCGACGGCGTGGTGCGTGCACCTTCCGAGTTCTCGATCACCTTGGTGGTGTTGCCTTCCATGATGGACACGCACGAGTTGGTGGTGCCCAGGTCAATGCCGATGATTCGTCCCATGTTGTGACTCCGTGTAGAAAAAGATTGTTGAAAACGATGTGGATGAGGTGTGGATAAGTCGAACTCTTTTCAAGAGCGCGACCGCACCGAAAACTTATTTGGGCGCTGTGACCGTGACCAGGGCCGGGCGCAGCACACGGTCGGCGATGGAATAGCCCTTTTGGAGGACGCTCACCACCGTGTTGGGCTCCTGATCGGCCGGCACCATGCTGATGGCCTGGTGCTGATGCGGATCGAACTTGGTGGAGCTCGGTGGGTTGATCTCCAAGACGCGGTGGCGCTCCAGTGCGCTTTTGAGCTGCTTGAGCGTGGCCTCCGAGCCTTCGCGCAGTTGCTCACGCGTGGCTTCGGTGATGGACAGGCCCGCTTCCAGGCTGTCGGCCACCGGCAGCAGGCTTTCGGCAAAGCTCTCCACCGCGAACTTGCGCGACTTGCTGATTTCTTCTTCGGCGCGGCGGCGGGTGTTCTCGGCCTCGGCCTTGGCGCGCAGGAACTGCTCGGCCAGATCGGCGTTTTGCGCCTTGAGCGTGGCCACTTCATGGCTCAGGGCATTCATCGCCTCAGCCTCGGCCACCGCGGCGGCAGCCATGGCCTCTTCCGGACTCACGGGCGCAGGCTGGTCCGGGGCAGCGTTCTCGGCGGGCTGTTGGTTTTGGCTCATGGAAATGAATGGAAAAGTTCTTGAAAAGGGTCGGCAACGCGGGCCGTAGGCGGTCACATGGGGACGGTGGGCCCGGTTTCAAGGAGGCGACAGGCGTTTTGCGGGTCGGGGCCCACAATCGGCCCTCTTCCAACAGGCCCACAACAGACGACTCAACAGGTAGAACCCATGAAACTCTTTCGCCATGGACCCGCAGGCGCCGAGAAGCCCGGCCTGATCGACGCCAGCGGCACGCTGCGCGACCTCTCGGGGGTGGTGGCCGATATCCACCCGACCACCCTGGGGCGTGATTCTATGGCCCGGCTGGCGGCACTCGACCCGACCGGTCTGCCCGCCGTACCGCCTGGCACCCGTTTCGGCGCCTGCGTGGGCGGCGTGGGCAACGTGATCGGCATCGGCCTGAACTACGCCGACCACGCAGCCGAAGCCGGTCTCAAGGCCCCTGGCCAGCCCATCGTGTTCAACAAGCACAGCGGCGCCATCTGTGGCCCGAATGACGATGTGTGGCTGCCGCCCGGCGCGCAGAAGCTCGACTGGGAGGTGGAGCTGGGCATCGTGATCGGCCGGCGCGCATTCCATGTGAGTGAAGACCAGGCGCTGGATTTCGTGGCCGGCTTCTGCCTCGTGAACGACGTCTCCGAGCGTGCTTACCAGATGGAGTTTGAGGGCCAGTGGGCCAAGGGCAAGAGCTACCCGACCCACTGCCCCATCGGTCCCTGGCTGGTGACGCCCGACGAACTGGGCGACCCGCAGGACGTGGACCTGTGGCTCGACGTGAACGGCCAGCGCCGCCAGACCGGCAACACCCGCACCATGATCTTCGGCGTGAAGACCATCGTGAGTTACCTCTCCCGTTTCATGGCGCTGCAACCCGGCGATGTGATCCCCACCGGCACGCCGCCCGGCGTGGGCATGGGGCACAAGCCGCCGATGTACCTGAAGGCGGGTGACGTGGTGAGCCTGGGGGCACGTGGTCTGGGCGAGCAGCGCCAGACCGTGGTGGCCGGTCCCGCTGCCTGATCAGGCGCCCGGCTGGTGCGGTGTGGCGCTGACCGCCACACGCGCCTGCTGGTGAGACCACTTGACGGCGAACTGCTGCACGTCGCTCATGCGGCGTGCCAGTTCTGCGCCCAGCGTGGTGAGTCGGTAGCCGTGGCCGCTGTGGTCCACCAGCCGCGCAGCGCGCAGTTCTTTAATACGGGTGTTGAGGGTGTTGGGCGTCACGCCACCCACGCTGTCCTGCAGCAGCCGAAAGGTCTGGGGGTGGCCGTCGGAGAGGGCCCAGATCACCCGCATGGCGTAGCGCGATTCGAGCAGGTCGAAGAGCTGGATCACGGCAGCGTTGTCTTTGGCACTCATGCGGATTCTCCTGGGGGACCTGGCGAACCCCTCATGAGAACTATAGAGATGAAGGCGCTTTGCTACCAGTTTGCTAGCTGCGTGCGCTGCAGAAATGTGGCGCAAAGAACGACGCTACGGATTTACCCGGATTGTCAGGCGCCCGTGCGCCGGTAGACCTTGCGCAGCAGCGTGCCCAGCGTCTGCAGTTCGACCGGGGTGAGCGCGTGCGTGGCTTCCTGCTCCAGATCGGTGGCTGTCCTCTGTGCCTGGACATGCAGCCGCTGGCCAGCCAGGGTCAGGTGCAGGCCCTGGGCACGGCGGTCGGTGGGGTGGGGCTGGCGTTCGATCAGGCCCCGCTTGTGCAGCGCCTTGACCATGCCCACCAGGTTGGGCGGCAGGATGTCGAGCGCCGCGCAGATCTGGCGTGAGGTCACACCAGGGTTGTGTGCAATCACGGTGAGTACCGAGAAGTCCACCGGACGCAGATCGTAGGGCGCCATGCGGCGCAAGAACAGCGCAATGATGGTGAGTGCGGCACGCCGGGCGTTGTAGCCCAGCAGGGTTTCCAGGTACGAGGTGTCGACCTCCGGGGCATCGTTTGGCCCACTGACCAAGGCGCCTTCGCCCAGAAGGCCATCGGTGGTGTCCTTCTTGCGCGGTCCGCGGGGGCGGCGCAGGGCGTTGGCGGTCGAAGATGCAGGCATCGTCAGAGCATAGCCCGATGCAACACGACAGGGCCTCGACGGTGTTCATCCATCGCGTGTTCGGGCTCAGGACTCGGCGGTGAAACCGATTTTCTTGACCAAGGGGCCCCAAAAATCGTAGTAGTACTGCATGCTCCTGGACATGTCTTCAGCGCTGCCACCCACTGGCACCATGCCCGAGAGGGCCAGCGTGTCGATGACCGACTTTTCCTTGAGCGCTGCGTTGATCGCGGCGTTGGCGCTGGCAATCACCGGCGCGGGTGTTTTGGCCGGGGCATAGAAGCCGAACCATTCTTCCACCACGAGGTCGGGGAAACCTTGCTCGGCAAAGGTGGGCACCTCGGGCACGAAGGGCGAGCGTGTCTTGCCCGAAGTGGCGATGATGCGCAGCTTGCCTGCGCGGTGGTTGGACAGAAAGTCGCCGTGTGGCGTGACCATGCTGGCGAGCTGTCCACCGATCACATCGGTGATGCCGGGGATGGAGCCACGGTATGGAACGTGTTTGAGTTCCACACCGCTCTCCAGCCCGAGCAGTGCACCAAGGAAGTGTGGCGTGGAGCCGGCGGCGGGCGAGCCGTAGTTGGCATCTTTGGGGTTGGCCCTGGCCCACGCGAGGTAGTCTTTTACCGTCTTCACCGAGGCCGGCACCATCGGGCCCACCGCCAGGCCGTGGGTGAGCATGGAGGCCATGCAGACGGGGGTGAGATCCTTGAACGGGTCGTAGCTGAGCTGCTTGTAGATGTGCGGGTAGATCGCCATCATGGAGTACGGTGTGAGCAACAAGGTGCTGCCGTCTGGCGCGGCATTTTTCACTGTTTCGACCGCGATGCGTGCGGCCGCACCGGTCTTGTTTTCCACCACGGCGGGGTTTCTGGTGTACGCGCTGCCGCCGAGTTTTTCACCGATGCGGCGGCTGGTCACGTCGGCGCTGCCACCGGCGGGGAATCCGTTGACGATCTTCACCTGCTCCAGGGCTTGTGCTCTCGCAGTCTGCAAGCCCAGCGATCCCAGCAAGGTGGTGGCGGCGGTGGCCTGGATGAAGTGGCGGCGTGTGCTCATGGTGTCTCCTCAGGGTTGGGTGGAGGGGGGCGAAGCGAAAGCGGGGGTCAGAGGCAGAGCGCCTTGATGTCTTCGGGCACCGCAATGGCCTTGATGCGGTCGGGTGCTTCGGGTGGGTGGATCACGAAGGCGCGGGTCTCGCTGCCCTCGCACAACAGGTCCTCGCCACGCATCACCACATGCTTGTGCATGAACACCTTCTCGCGCCACTCGGTCACGCTGGTGTGGATCTGCAAGCGCTCGCCGTAGGTGGCAGGACGCATGAACCTGGTGTGGATCTCCAGCAGCGGCGTGCCGACGATGCCGCGCGTTTTCACCAGTTCGCGCCAGGGCGGCACGCCGTTTTTCACGAAGAAGTTCAGCGATGACGCGTCCATCCACTTCGAAAAGTTGGGGAAGAACACAATGCCGGCCGGGTCGCAATCGCCGAACATCACTTCCACCTCAAAGACGACAACTTTGCTCATCGGGGCGCCATTCTGAGAGCGCCATCCAGGCGGATCACTTCGCCGTTGAGGTGCGTGTTGGTGACGATGTGCGCAGCCAGGGCCGCGAACTCCTCGGGCTTGCCCAGGCGCGGCGGGAACGGAATGCTGGCCGCCAGCGAGGCCTGAACCGGCTCGGGCAGGGTGCGCATGAGCGGTGTGCTGAACAGACCGGGCGCGATGGTGCAGACGCGGATGCCGTGCTGTGCGAGATCACGCGCCATTGGCAGCGTCATGCCCACCAGCCCACCTTTGGAGGCGCTGTAGGCCTGCTGGCCCACCTGGCCATCGAACGCGGCCACGCTGGCGGTGAACACCATCACACCACGCTCGCCGTCCTCCAGCGGGTCCAGCTTCGCGCAAGCGGCGGCAAACAGGCGGCTGGCGTTGTAGGTGCCGATCAGGTTGACGTTGATCACCTTTGCAAAGTCTTCGAGGGGTGCGGCCGAGCCGTCCTTGCCGACCACGCGCTTGGCGCTGCCGATACCGGCGATGTTCATCAGGATGCGGGCCGGGCCGTGGGCCGCGGCTGCCGCGTCCATGGCGGCCTGCAGGCTCTCGGTGTTGGTGATGTCGCAGTGGCAGGCCACGGCGCAGCCCTTTCCAGATCCATCGTTGATCTCGTTGGCCACACGCTTGGCGTTGTCCAGATTCACGTCGAGCACGGCGACCTTGGCGCCCAGACGCGCGAGTTCGCGCGCGGTGGCTTCGCCCAGGCCGGAGCCACCGCCGGTGACGAGGGCGGCGTGTCCTTGAATGTTCATGTGTGATTCCTTGGCTGTGAATGTGAGTGGGTCAGGCCTGTGGCTTCAAGATGCACTGAAGGCCATCGCTGTGCAGCAGTGCCACGGTTTCGGCGCGGTGGGCCAGCACGGCGCGCTGGTTGATCGAGCCTTTGTCGGTCACCTCGCCGCGGTCGATGGTGGGCGGGTCGGCCAGCAGGCACAGGCGGGCAATGCGGCTGGCGCTGCCGGTGGACGTCTTGGCGAGTTCGGTCACCACGCGCTGGAAGTGCGCAAGCACCGGCGCGCTGTTTAGCACGTCGTGCATGGACGCGTCGGCACTCAGGCCGCTGAGTCCGCGCACCTGCAGCGTGGGGAACACCATGGCGCCCACTTCCTTCATGTCCAGGCCGGTGATGACCACGTCCTGGATGTAGGGCGCGCCAGCCGCGATGATCTTGGCGCGCAGCGGGCCCACGCTCACGAAGGTGCCGGTGGCGAGTTTGAAATCTTCGGCAATGCGGCCGTCGAACTTGAGGCCGAGTTGGGTGTCGGTCTCGTCGATCCACTTCACCGCGTCGCCGGTCTTGAAGAAGCCTTCTTCGTCGAACGCCTCGGCGGTCTCTGCCGGCATGCGCCAGTAGCCCGGCGTGATGTTGGGGCCCTTGTAGCGCACCTCGGTCTTGCCGCCGGCGTCCACCAGCTTGAGTTCCAGGCCCGGTGTGGGCAGTCCCAGGTCGCCGGCTTTCACATTCGGGCTGGTCACGAAGATGCCGAAGGGGCCGGACTCGGTCATGCCCAGGCCGGTGCCCATGACGATGCGCTCGCCGATCTCGGCCTCCTGCGCGGCGTGCAGCGCGTCCCACACCGGCTGGGCCAGCGAAGCGCCGGCGTAAAAGAACATGTGCACGCGCGAGAGCAGCGTCTTGCGCAGTGCGTCGTCGGTTTTCATCGCGTTGGCGATCGCCTCGAAACCGGTGGGCACGTTGAAGTACACCGTGGGCGCGATCTCGCGCAGGTTGTGCAGCGTCTCATTCATCAGCGCGGGCGTGGGTTTGCCGTCGTCGATGAACAGCGTGCCGCCGTGGAACAGCACCATGCCCACGTTGTGGTTGCCGCCGAAGGTGTGGTTCCACGGCAGCCAGTCCACCAGCACCAGCGGGTTCTGCGCCAGGACCGGCATGGACTCCACCATCTGCTGCTGGTTGGCGCACCACATGCGCTGCGTGTTGATCACCGCCTTGGGCATCTTGGTGGAGCCCGAGGTGAAGAGGAACTTGACGATGGTGTCTGGCCCGGTGGCGGCCATGGCGGCGTCGACCGCTGGCGTGGGATCAGTGGCCAGCAGGTCTGCAAATGGCGTGGTGGCGCGTCCGGGCACGGTGCCCTCGGTGGTCACCAGCTCCACGCCCTCACCCAGCGTGGCGAGCATGGCGCGGCTGTAGCGCTGCGCATCGCTGGCAAACACGAGGCCTGGCGTGAGTGTTTTCACCACGTGGTGCAGCTTGTCGAAGTCCTGGCTCACCAGCGAGTAGGCGGGCGAGGTGGGGCAGTAGGCAATGCCGGCGTAGATGCAGCCCAGCGCGAGCAGCGCGTGTTCGAGGTCGTTCTCGCTCAGGATCAGCACCGGGCGCTCGGCCGACAGGCCGCGATGGATCAGGCCCTGGCCGATGCGGCGCGCGGCGTCGAGCGCCTGTGCAAACGTGATGTGGCGCCAGCCGCCGGTGCTGCCGTCGGCGTTTTTCACGCGGCGGGCAAACACGGTCTGGTCGGGGCGCGTGGTGGCCCAGTGCACAAAGCGGTCGGTGATGCGATCGGGGAAAGGCGGCAGGTCCCGGTCGGCGCGCAGGTAATGCGTGCCCTGTGCGCCGTCGCGCAGCGTGGCGCGCGTGACGCCGAAGGTGAGCGGGCGGTAGCGGGCCATGGTCGCGGTCGGGCTCATGACGCTCAGTCCTTGCTGACCTTGTTCGCCCGGCCTTCGAGGAAGGCGCGCACGCGGGTTTTCGCTTCCGGATCGCTCTGCGCAATGGCGGCCATCATGGCTTCGGTGAGGTAGCCCTGGTCGGCCGGCTGCTCGGCGATGCGCGGCAGCGCGTGCATCAGCGCATAGTTGGTGAGCGGCGCGTTTTGCGCAATGCGCGCGGCCAGTTCCATGGCCTTTTCCAACGCTGTGCCCTGGGGAACAAGGTACTGCGTGAGGCCCACACGCTCGGCTTCGGCTGCCTTGTAGACGCGGCCGGTGAACATCATGTCGGCCATGCGCGCGGCGCCGATCAGGCGCGGGATGCGCACCGAGCCACCACCGCCCACGAAGATACCCCGCGAGCCTTCGGGCAACGCGAAGAAGGCGGTTTCGTCGGCCACGCGGATGTGACAGGTGCTGGCCAGCTCCAGACCACCACCGACCACTGCGCCATGCAGTGCCGCCACCACCGGCACCGGGCCGTATTGCACGCACTCCAGCGCGCTGTGCCACATGCGCGAGTGGTGCAGGCCCTGACCGGCGTCGCGTTCGCTGAGTTCGGAGAGATCGAGGCCGGCGCAGAAGTGGTCGCCGCTGCCGTGGATGACGGCCGCTTTCACGCCGTGCGGCATGGCCTGGAACATGTCGCGGATCGCCAGGATCAGGCCGTCGTTGAGCGCGTTGCGCTTGGCCGGGCGGTTGAGCGTGATCACAGCGATTTCGCTGGATGCGCCCTGCAGGCTCAGACTGATGTCGGTGGAATGGATGGGCATGTCGGGGGTCGGCGTCGGCCGTCTCTTCTGGGGTTTTTGCGCTTGAATCGAAGACCGATTATGGTTATAAACAATAACCAAAACAAGCCGAGCCGGTCCGACCAACCTCCGTGTTTTCCCTAAGTCTGGCCCACCACCGAGAGACATCCATGGACCACAAAAACCTGATCGCGATCGACATCCACACGCACGCCGAAGTGAGCTGCCGCAACCCCTTCGACAACTACGGCGAGGAGTACGACCGCGCGGCCGACAAGTTCTTCGGCAGCGACCGCCGGCCCACCATCGCCGAGACGGTCACTTACTACCGCGAGAGGAAGATCGGCCTGGTGATGTTCACCGTGGACAGCGAGTCGCAGCTGGGCCGCCGGCGCATCCCCAACGAGGAAATTGCCCAGGCCGCGCGCGAGAACAGCGACATGATGATTGCCTTCGCAAGCATCGATCCGCACAAGGGCAAGATGGGTGCGCGCGAGGCCGAACGCCTGATTGCGGAGGAGGGCGTCAAGGGTTTCAAGTTCCACCCCACGGTCCAGGGCTACCACCCCTACGACAAGATGGCCTGGCCGATCTACGAGGTGATCAACGCGCACAAGCTGCCTGCGATCTTCCACACCGGGCACAGCGGTATCGGCAGTGGGATGCGCTGCGGCGGCGGCCTTCGGCTGGAGTACAGCAACCCCATGCACCTGGACGATGTGGCGATCGATTTCCCCGACATGCAGATCGTCATGGCGCACCCGAGTTTTCCGTGGCAGGACGAGGCACTCAGCGTGGCCACGCACAAGCCCAACGTGTGGATCGACCTGAGCGGCTGGAGCCCGAAGTACTTTCCCAAACAACTGGTGCAGTACGCGAACACGCTCTTGAAAGACCGCATCCTCTTCGGCAGCGACTTCCCGCTCATCACACCCGAGCGCTGGATGAAGGACTTCGAAGTGGCCGGCTTCAAGCCCGAGGTGATGCCCGGCATCTTGAAGGGCAACGCGGTCAGACTGCTCGGCCTCGAATGAAGGCGTTCGCATCGCTCGCCGACATCGAGGCGCTGGAGCGTGTGCCGTTGGAAGCGGTGGCGCCGCACCGCACGCCCTACCAGCTCATCCGCGCAGCTGCTGACCGCTTTCCCGACCGCGAGGCCTTCACCTTCCTGCCCGACGCAGGGCTGGACACGCCGCCGCAGCGCGTGACCTACCGCGAACTGCTGGCCAACATCCACCGCGCAGCCAACGCGTTCCGCGCGCTTGGCGTGCAAGGAACAGACGCTGTGGCCCTCCTCGCGCCCAACACGCCCGAAGCGCAGGCCGTGCTGTGGGGCGCGCAGCTCGCGGGCCGCGTGTGCCCGATCAACTTCCTGCTGCAGCCCGACCACATCGCCGCGCTGCTTCAAGCTGCCAACGCCAAGGTGCTCGTGGCCCTGGGACCGAGCGCGGAGCTGGGGGTGTGGCCCACGGCGCTGGCCGTGCAGACGCGGCACACCACCACCCTCGTGCCCATCACCGTGAACGAAGCGGTGCCTGGCACACCGTCGCTGCAGAACTTGATGGCCGCGCAGCCCGACACCCTCAACTTCGAGCCCGATCTCAACCCCCACCGCGTGGTTGCGCTGTTCCACACCGGCGGTACCACGGGCGCGCCCAAGCTCGCGCAGCACACCGCCGGCAACGAGGCGCACACGGCCTGGTTCGCGCACGCCTTCTACGACATGGACGAAACGGCGGTGGAGGTCAACGGCTTTCCGTTGTTCCATGTGGCGGGTGCTTTTGTGTACGGCCTGGCGTTGCTGGCCATCGGCGCGCGCCAGGTGCTGCCCACGCTGAGTGGCATGCGCAACACCGGCTTCGTGCAGCGCTATTGGCAGTTTTGTGAGCGCGAGTGCGTGACGCACCTGGCCTGTGTGCCCACGGTGCTGGCGAGCCTGCTGGGTGTGCCGGTGAACGCGAACATCGCCACCGTGCGTGCAGCCTTCACCGGTGGTTCACCGTTGCCGGCCGAACTCGCGCAGCGCTTCGAGGCGACCACCGGCATTCCCGTGCGCAACATCCTGGGCATGACCGAGTGCGCTGGCCTGGTGAGCATCGAGCCGCTGCGCGGACCGCGCACACCCGGCTCGGCCGGCCTGCGCCTGCCGTACACCGAGGTGCACGCCGTGCCCTGGCGCGATGGCGAAGCGAAGCTCGATGAGCGCTGCGCGGCAGGCGAGACCGGTGTGTTGGTGCTGCGCGGCCCGCACATGAGCCCGGGTTACCTCGATGCGAATCGCAACGCCGGCCTGTTCGAGCACGGCTGGATCGTCAGCGGGGACCTCGGTCACCTCGACGACGCGGGCCGCATCCACATCACCGGCCGCGCCAAGGACGTGATCATCCGCGGCTCGCACAACATCGACCCCGGTCTGGTGGAAGACGCGTTCATGGCCCACCCCGCCGTACTGCAGTGCGCGGTGGTGGCCGAGCCCGATGCCTACGCGGGCGAAGTGCCGGTGGCGTTTGTGGTGCTGCGCGCGGGTGCGGGGCTTGACGCCGACGCGCTGCTGCGCGAGGTGACGCCGCAGGTCTACGAGCGGCCGGCCGTGCCGAAGCGTGTGGTGCTGGTCGAAGCCTTGCCGCTCACCGCCATCGGCAAGGTGTTCAAGCCCACGTTGCGGTTGCGCGCGATCGAGATCCGCCTGACCGAGATCGCACAGGCACTGGCGCCTGAGCGCAGGGTGCGTGTGGAGGCCAGCGACGAGAGTGGCCGTCAGCGCGCGCTCATCACGCTGGGCGGCGCGGCCGATGAAGACCTGTCGCAGCAGTTGCGTGCGGCGCTCGCTGCGATCGCGGTGCCGGTCGACGTGCGCTTCGGCTGAGGATCACCAACCGCCGCTCACCAACCACCACGGCTGAGCCAGCGGTCGATCTGCTCGAAC
>JANPKR010000422.1:0-6262 GCA_031426175.1 Hydrogenophaga sp.
CCGGCTTGTTGGGCTGGGCAGCGGCTCGCTTCTCTGCAATCTGCTGGCGCCGTTCATTTTTTTGCCACGCGGTCTCGATGGCTTCCCAATCCACGCCGCCGTGTTCCAGAAAGCCGGCGTCTTCCGAGGCAATCACCGCGCGTTTGAGGTTGGGGCTGATCTGATCACCCGCCACCCACTGGTGCGACCAACGCCAGGTCTTGTGGGTGGTCATGCTCTCCTGGCCCACGCGCCAGGCCTCCGAACGCATGAAAGCGGTGCTCGTGGGGTCGATCACCACCATGGCGGCGATGCGCAGCGCAAAGAACACCTGCAGCGCCACACCGGCGAGCACCATCCACAACAGCCAGCGACCGAATGACCGCATCTATTGCCCGGACAGTTGTGTTTGCAGCGTCTCGTCGCGCGTGAAGCGGAAGCGCGAGACCACCACGATCTGGTCGGCCTGGCGCCGCATGCCGTCGTTGAACTGACCAAAGGCCAGGCTGCGCACGATCGCCTGGGCGCGGCGGTCCAGCAGGTTGTTGCCCGAGGTCTGCACGATCTCGGTGTCGAGCACGGCCCCGGTGTGGTTGACCGTGATGATCATGGTGAGCTCGCCATAGAGTTTGCGGCCGGCGGCTTCCGGGAAGTTGGTGGTGCCGCGGTCTTCGATCTTGCGGCGCAGCTCGTCGTAGTAAATGGCGTACACCGCCTCACGCGTGGCCGGGCTGATGTAGCGCTTTTTCGGCCGGGCACTTTCTTCGTTGATGCGCCGCTCGATCTCGGCCAGGATCTTCACCAGCGCCTTGCGCTTCTCTTCGCGCTCGATCACCTCGCGGCTGGGGTTGACGGCCTCGGTGTCGGGTGCCGGCATTTTGGCCAGTTCGCGGCGCACCTGGGCAAGCAGCTGGTTCTGCTGTTCGCGCAGCGCTTCGATCTTGCGTTCGTCTTCTTCGGGCGTGTCGCCCACACGCGCCACGGTGGTGGGCGGCAGGGGCGAGGTGGAGCGCCCGCGCACCGCGTCGCCACCACCGGCCAGTGAGGCTTGCGCAATCGCGGTGGCTTTTTCCGGGCGCTCGTTGCTGCGCGCGTTGACCAGGATCACCTCCAGCGGCGTGTCCTGAAAGGCGCGGTTGAAACCCTCGGGGTTCACAAAGCGCACCGTGAGCACGGCGGCGTGCAACACGATGGAGATGCCCAACGCCAGCTGCAGCGTGCTCAGGCCTTTCAGGAACGCAAGGGTGGAAGTCTTCACGCGGCGATTATCCGTGTGGCCCGAGCGTTCAGGCCGAATGGCCTGCAGGGTCGGTGGCCTCGGTCGGCTGGGCGGCGGGCTCGGTGCCGTCACCTTCGTTCACGTCGATGGCCAGGGCCAGCGGTGCGGACAATTCTTCGTCCTCGCCGTCTTCGCCCCCAATCGCCGCATCATCGACCGGCAGATCCAGGCGTTCGATCACGGTGCCGTGCACATCCAGCGTGATGTCGTCGATCTCGCCGAGCTTCACGCGCACATGCGCACCGCGCGGCAGGCCTTCGGCCCCCATGACCGGCAGCACCAACGGCAGCGAGTCGGCGCGCACCAGGTTGTCTTTCACCAGCGTGGCGGTGAGTTCGGAGGTGCCGCTTTGCTGCAGGTGCTTGAGCGTCCAGTAGCGCTCCATGCCGTTCTGGAAGCCGTTGTACGCCGTGTACGCGGCATCGAACGCGCTGATGATGGAGAACAGGTTCGCGTCTTTGGGCTTGAAGGGTGCGGCGAGCGCGGCGGTTTTCCCAAAGCGCGCGCAGGCAATGATCTGCCACTGGTTGACCATGTCCACATAGCGGCGCAGGGGCGAGGTGCTCCATGCGTAGCTTTTGACGCCGATGCCGGCGTGAGGCTGCGCCTTGGTGCCCATGCGCACCTTCACGCCCGGCGCCATGCTGGCCTGGCTGCGGTAGATGCCGGGCACGCCGCAATCGTTGAGCCAGGTGCCCCAGGTGCTGTTGGCCAGGATCATGGCCTCGGCCACCATCAGGTCCAGCGGTGCGCCGCGCTGGCGCGTGCCGATCACCACCGCTTCGTCGCCCACCGGTTCGTCGCCGGTCTTGCCTTCGAGGCGGAAGGTGTAGTCGGGCCGCGTGAAGTTCTCGGGCTTGCCGCGCACCACCTCGCGTTGGGCTTTCAGGTGCCGCGCCAGCGTGAAGATGAAGGCCAGCGTGGGCTGCAGCGCGGCGATTTCGGGCGCGGCGTTGCTGGCCGGGGCTTCGCCCGAGAGCCAGGCCTCGGTGATCACGGTGTCGAGCTGGTCGTGGCGCAGGTTCTGCGCGATCGGCACGCGCTCCAGCACCGTGCGGGTGTCGGTGATGGCCAGCGTGGCTTCATCGACCGTGACATACAGCGAGACGGCAGGGCAGTCGCGCCCGGCCATCAGCGTGTAGGCCTGCACCACCTCGTCGGGCAGCATGGTGATCTTGTGGCCCGGCATGTAGACGGTGGACAGGCGGTGGCGCGCCACCTGGTCGATGGCGCTCTCCGGCGCGATGGCCAGACCGGGTGCTGCGATGTGGATGCCCAGAACGACAGAACCACTGCCCAGGCCCTGCAGCGAAAGCGCGTCGTCGATCTCGGTGGTGTGCGAGTCGTCGATGGAAAACGCCTGCACGCTGGCCAGAGGCAGTTCGTCGGTGATCAGCGGTGCCTGAAGCGCCGGGAAGCCGGTGCCCTTGGGGAACTGGTCAAACAGGAAACGCTGCCAGTGAAACTGGTAGGCGCTGCTGATGGCGCCAGCGTTTTGCAGCAGGGTCAGCGGTGCGGTGTGGCTGCTGCGTGCGGCTTCAACCACGGCCTTGTACTCGGGCGCGTTCTTGTCGGGCTTGAACAGGATCTTGTAGAGCTGCTGGCGCACCGGCTCGGGGCAGGTGCCGCTGGCGAGTTCGGCGGCCCATGCCTCGATCTGCGCCTGGACTTGTTTCTTTTTCTCGATGCCGGCCAAAGCCTGGGCCAGGATGTCGGCCGGCGCCTTCTTGTACCGGCCTTTGCCAGCTCGGCGAAAGTAGTGCGGTGCGCCCTGCAGGCACAACAGCGCGGCCACCTGCTCGGTTGTGCTGGCGCCGCTGCTGAAGTATTCGCGCGCCAGATCGGCAAAACCAAACTCGTCTTCGGGGGCAAATTCGTAGGCCAGGGCCAGATCCATCTCGCCCGAGAGCTCGCAGGCCGAAGCCATCAAGGCGCCAGGGGCGGGTTTTTCAAACCGCAGCAAGGCGTTGACCGCCTTCACCTTGACGCGCTTGCCGGAATCGAGCTCGACTTGCAGGGAACTTTCGGCCTCGGACAG
Source organism: Hydrogenophaga sp. (assembly GCA_031426175.1). Lineage (GTDB taxonomy): Bacteria > Pseudomonadota > Gammaproteobacteria > Burkholderiales > Burkholderiaceae_C > Hydrogenophaga. The sequence continues at coordinate 3,297 of JANPKR010000422.1, forward strand.
GAGGCGGCCGGTCAACAACTTGCCGGCTTCATCAAACAGGATGTGCATGGGCGAATTGTCCCATGGGGGCGTTACAGCCTCAGGAAAGTGAAGAGATCGTCCATGTGATCGTCGAAGTCGCTGATGGCGTGGTCGCTGCGGTCGAGCAGTCGCACCGTGCCCCCGGCGCAAAAGGCCTGCATCTCCCGCCAGTCCAGCACCTCGTCGCCTTTGGAAACGATGGCGAACATGCCCTCGGGCGTGGTGGGATGCAGGGCAGCCAAATGCTCGATGTCGGCCTGTTGTGCCCACAGCTCGTCCACAAAGCGCGGCTGAAAGAAGAACCGCTCTTCGGGGTCGTGCCACGCCGTCTGCTCGCCGATGTAAGCCGAAAGATCGCGTGCCGGGAACGGGGCCGGGTTCAGCAGCACCGCCGGGCAACCGGTCTGCAGCGAGAACCAGCGCGCGTAGAAGCCGCCCAGCGAGGAGCCCACCACCGCCGTGCTTTCGCGCGGCCAGTCTGCCGTGCCCTGCATCACGAGCACCATGGCCTCGGCAGGCGAGGGCGGCAATTGCGGGCACCACCAGGCAACGCCGGGGTGGTCGGCCCGCACCCGAGCGGCTACCTTCTGCGCTTTCATGGATTGCGGCGACGAACGAAAGCCGTGGAGATAGAGCAGGTGGGTGGTGGCAGCGCGCATCGGCGAAGGATAATCGCCGTCCATGTCCGCCGTGTTCGACAAACCCTCCCTGCTGCAGCGCATCGCCCCGGTTTTCCAGGGCTTTGATCTGCCGCTGTTGCTGGCCATCCTGATCATGGCGGGCGCCGGGTTGCTGACCATGTACTCGGTCGGCTTCGATCACGGTACGCGGTTCGAGGCGCACGGCCGCAACATGCTGATTGCCGCCGGTGTGCTGTTCGTGGTCTCGCAAATTCCGCCGCATCGGCTCATGAGCCTTGCGTTGCCGGCGTACACCTTGGGCGTGATGCTGCTGCTGGGGGTGGAGTTTTTCGGCATTGCGCGCAAGGGCTCGCAGCGCTGGCTGGACGTGGGCGTCATCATCCAGCCCAGCGAACTGATGAAGATCGCCATGCCCATGATGCTGGCCTGGTGGTTCCACCGCCGCGAAGGCCTGCTCAAGCCGCTGGACTTCGCCGCTGCCGGCCTGTTGCTCCTGTTGCCGGTGGGCCTGGTCTTGAAGCAGCCCGACCTGGGCACTTCGCTGCTGGTGCTCTCTTCCGGCCTGTTCGTCATCTTCTTCGCCGGCTTGAGCTGGAAGCTGATCCTGCCCCCGGTGCTGTTCGGCGCGGTGGGCATTGTGTTGCTGATCGCGTTCGAGGGTCAGCTGTGTGCACCCGATGTGGATTGGCATGTGCTGCGCGAATACCAGCGCCAACGCGTGTGCACGCTGCTCGATCCGTCCAAGGACCCGCTGGGCAAGGGTTTTCACATCATCCAGGGCATGATCGCCATCGGCTCCGGGGGTGTGTGGGGCAAGGGGTTCATGCAGGGGACGCAGACCCATCTGGAGTTCATTCCCGAGCGCACCACCGACTTCATTTATGCCGCGTTTTCTGAAGAGTTCGGCCTGGTTGGCACGCTGTGCCTCATGGCTGGCTTCATTTTCCTGATCGTGCGCGGCCTGATCATTGCCATGGAGGCACCCACGCTGTTCTCGCGCCTGCTGGCCGGCGCCCTCACGATGAACATCTTTGTCTATGCCTTCGTCAACATGGGCATGGTCAGCGGCATCCTGCCGGTGGTGGGCGTGCCCCTGCCCTTTGTGAGCTACGGCGGTACTGCCATGGTCACCATGGGTGTGGGGCTGGGCATGCTGATGTCCATTGCCAAGTCCCGTCGGTTCATGCAGTCATGACGGTCGCCTTTGTCGGCGCCGGGAACATGGGCGGGGCCCTGGTGGAGCGCTTGTGTGAGGCCGACTGGCCCGTGACGGTGTGCGATGTGGACCCGCTGCGCCAGCAGCAGGCCGTGACTGCTGGCGCCAGCCTGGCCGATTCACCGCTCTCAGCGGTGGCCCAGCTCGGGCCGCACGGTGCGCTGGTGATCGTGGTGGTGGAGGCCGACCAGTGCCGCGAGGTGCTGTGGGGCGAGCAGGGCGCGGCCAATGGCTTGCGGCCCGGTCAGGCCGTGGTGGTGTGCCCCACCATCGCGCCTGAAGACACCGTGTCCATCGCCCAGCGTCTGGCAGAAAAGGGCATCGATTGCATCGACGCGCCCATGTCGGGCGGTCCGCAGCGCGCGCGCGACGGTCGCATGAGCCTGATGGTGGCCGCGCCAACGGCGGTGCTGGAGCGGCAGGCCGATCTGCTGGCCGCCCTGTCGCTCAATGTGATGCGTATCAGCGAACGCGTGGGCGATGGCGCGCGCACCAAACTGGTCAACAACCTGCTGGCCGGCATCAACCTGGTGGGCGCGGCCGAGGTGCTGGCCCTGGCCGAGCGCATGGGGCTGGACCTCACGACCACGCTGCATGTGATCGAACGCTCCAGCGGCCAGAGCTGGATCGGATCGGACCGCATGCGCCGCGCGATTGACGGTGACCTGGCGCCGCGTGCCCATGTGACCCTGCTGGAAAAAGACACGCGGCTGGCGGTGGCGGCGGCGCGCAGTGTCGGGTTTGAGGGTCCGCTGGGCGCGACGGCTGCCGGGGTGTTCATGGCGGCCCATGAGGCGGGCATGGCCGATCTCGACGACGCCGCACTGCTCTCTTTCTTGCGCCGGAACACCCCAAGACCCTGACGCGAGCGCGCAAGGCGGGTCGTTCTTACAATGGCCCCATGATTTCACGCGAACCCACCCTGGCCCGCCTGGCCACCGCCCAAAGCCTGCTCCTCGAACCTTTTGGCCTCACCCCGGCGCATCTGCAACGCGCACTCGGCGAGATCATGTCGCACGGCGTGGACGATGCCGACCTGTATTTTCAGACCACGCGCAGCGAAGGCTGGAGCCTGGAAGAGGGCATCG
>JANPKR010000423.1:0-6055 GCA_031426175.1 Hydrogenophaga sp.
TACACCGAAGACCACTACAGCAGCTTCAAGCTGATCGTGCAGTGAGTCTTGGGTGGTGTGAACGGTTTTTTAACTTTGACCTTTGAAAGAGACGCGGAGATGGACACGCCACTTCGTAACGTACGACCCAATATCGTTCAGTCGATTCGCGCCCATGGCGTGAAAGACCTGCAGGCCGCGGCCGAGCACTTGGGGCACCACTTTCTGTACGCCAACCTGGCCAAAGCCCAGAGCAAGCAGGACGTGCTGGAATTGATCGCAGCGCAATACACCTTGCCCTCGCACTTCGGCAAGAACTTCGACGCGCTCTACGACTGCATGACCGACATGGTCCACAAATCGGGCGCGCAGACGGGTTTCATCGTTGTGCTGGAACACATCCCCGCGCACGCCAAGTTCGACAAGGAAGCGCGCGAGCAACTGCTGGATATTTTCCGCGACGCCGCCGATTACTGGTCGGACCGCAAGATCCCGTTCCGCTGCTTCTACTCGTTCTCCGTGGCCCGCTCGCCCAAGGGCGAAGAGCCGATCGAAGTGCAGAGCGACGAACCAATGCCCACGGACAAGATCCTGGACGTGAGCCCGATGGCGCTTCGCATGAGCAGCCCGTTCAACGCTGGGTACTGGCTGGCAGCTGCCTGAGCAAGGCCTCCTCCCAAAAAAGCCGCTGCGGTCGCAGCGGCTTTTTTCATGCCGGCAGTTCCTTGATCAGCTCAAGATACTCGCTCACCGGCACTTCTTCGGCACGGCGCTGCAGATCAAACTCGCCAGCGAAGCCTTGTTCTTCGAGCCAGCGGCCCAGCGTGTTGCGCAGTATCTTGCGCCGCTGGCTGAACGCGACCTGCACCATCGTCGAAAAACGCGCGATGTCGATCGCTGGCGGATCGGCCAACGGGACCATGCGCACGATGGCGCTGTCCACGCGCGGCGGCGGATCGAAGCTCTCGGGGGGCACGAACAGCACGTTGTCCATGGCGTAACGCCACTGCAGCATCACCGAGAGGCGGCTGTAGTCGGACGTGGCCGGGCGCGCCACCATGCGGTCGATGACTTCCTTTTGCAGCATGAAGTGCTGGTCCCGCACCACGGCCACGTGATCGAGGAGGTGAAACAGGATGGGCGTGGAAATGTTGTAAGGCAAGTTCCCGACCACTCGCAACTTCGGTGCGGTCAGCTGCGCAGCCAGAGCAGTGAAGTCCACCTTCAACACATCGGACTCCACCACTTCGAGCTGGGCGTGGGCCCGCAGGCGCACCGCCAGATCGCGATCGAGTTCGATCACCGTCAGGCGGCCCACGCGTTCCACCAGTGGCTGCGTCATTGCGGCGAGGCCGGGTCCGATTTCCACCATCGCGTCGCCCGGTTGGGGCGCGATGGCGTCAACGATGGCTTCGATGATGGCGCCATCGGTCAGGAAGTGCTGACCGAAGCGTTTGCGGGCGATGTGCTTCATGCGCAGGCCGCCGAGATGGGGCGCAGCATCACTGCGGCGCGTCGCGGTACTCGACGTAGGCGCGACCGCGCACGTCTTGTACCCAGGTGCGCAGCGCCTCGGTGGCCTTCTTCTCGCGCACCAGTCCACGCACCATTTCGCGTTGATCGCGCGCGGTGAGGGTGCTCTGGCGGCGCTCTTCCACCCGGATCAGGTGCACGCCAAAACGCGACACCAGGGGAGGCGATACCTCACCGGGGCGCAGGCGACTCATGGCGGCTTCAAACTCCGGCACAAACTGGCCAGCTTGCGCCCAGCCGAGGTTGCCACCGTCTTGCGCCGAGCCGTCCTGGCTGTGTTCACGTGCCAGCGCTTCAAACGTGGCCTGGCCGCTGACCAGCTGCTGGCGGAAACCCGCCAGACGGGCCACTGCATCGGCCTCGCTGAGTTGCGGGCCCAAACGCAGGAGGATGTGGCGCGCGCGGGTTTCATTGACGGTGGCATCGGGCAGACCCGACTGCCGTTTTTCGATCACCTTGAGCACGTGAAAACCCGCCGGGCTGCGCACCGGGCCGGCGACGGCGCCTGCGTTCAACGATCGGGTCGATTCAACAAACAGCTCGGGCAGACGCTCGGCCGGGCGCAGACCAAACTGGCCGCCGTTGGCGCGTTCCGCACCATCGGAGAATTCACGCGCCAGCTCGGCAAAGTCGCCACCAGCGCGGGCCCGGTCGGCCACAGTCTGGGCCCGCACCTGAAGCGCCTGCACCCGTTCGGGTGTCGCGTCTTCCGGCACCAGAACAAACACCTGCGCGAGGTTGAGCTGCAGGCTCGCCACATCGTTGTTGCCCTGGCGCTCTCGGATGAAGTCGTCGATGTCGGCCTCGGTCACGCGCACTTTCGATTCGACTTCGCGCTCACGCAAGCGCTGCAGAAGGATCTGGTTGCGCAGGTCGTTGCGCAGCTGGTTGATGTCCACACCATCGGCGGCGATACGGCGACGGAATTCCTCGGGGGTGAGCTGGTTCTGCGCGGCGATGGACTGCTCGGCCTGGGCGAGCGCCGCCTCATCGACCCGAATGCCTGATTCGGCACCGAGCTGCAGCTGCGCGCGCTCGGTGATGATCTGCTCCAGCACCTGGCGGGCAAGCTGGTCGCGTGGCGGCACGGGAGCCGGTTGCTGGGTGAGTTGCTGCTCCAGGCGCACCAGGCGCTGACGCACTTCGCTGTTGGTGACGGGCTCGGAGTTGACCAGCGCGACGATGAAGTCGGCGGTGCGGGCCACAGAGGAGCTGGGCATCGCTGGCGCCCGAATGCCGCTGGAGGGACGCAGCGCCTGGGCCTGCACGGTGGATGCGGCCAGCAACGAGCAGCACAACAGCCAGATGGCGGCGCTAGACGAAGGGAGAAAGCGATCAGTCATATTGTTGGAACCGGCTGGGCGGGTTGATTTCTTCGCGCAGGTATTGGTAGCGCGGCACATTGTCTTTGAGGGTTTTCAGCGGGTTGGAACCAAGGCGGGAGAAGCCGCTGAACTCCAGCTGGAACAGGATACGCTGGTTGGCCGAGGCGTTGCTGCGCTGAAGACGCTCCAGCACGATGCGACCGAGCCAGCAACCAGCGTCGTACTCAAAGCCGGCCACCAGATCGACCACCTTGCGGTCAGGCACGCTGTAGTTGATGCGGCCCACGCTGTACCACTGGCCAGGGCCCAGCGCGCGTCCGCGCACCTCGGGGCCTGTGGGCTCGCCAAAGAGATCGCTGAGTGGCCACTGCCAGCCCAGATCGAACTGTTCGCTGCTGCCGCGCTGGAGGCGGTAGGCTGCACTGAGCACGCGGAAACTGCTCGGGGTGTAGCGCCCGCTGAGGGTGGTGCGAACCGATTGGCGATCGCCCGGGCTGTACTGCACGTTGGCATCGGTGAGCCAGCGCGGACTCCACTGCACACGGGCGGCCAGCAGGATGTCGCTCAGGCGCTCATTGATCGGGTCGCCACCAGCAAGGCCTGTGGCGTTGGGCAGGAACACCTCTTGGTCGCGGAACAGATAACGCTGGGCCACGCCCAGGCGCACCACCTCGGCACCGGTGTCGGGGTCGAGCAAGCGGGAACTCACACCCACGGTGACCGCGCGCGTGTCGGAAATACGGTCATTGCCGCCGAAGGCGTTCTCGGTGTAGATCGAGGCCAGGTTGAAGTCGTTGGCGGCCGAGTCGTAGTTGGGCAGCAGGCGCTGGTCGCGGTAGGGCGTCCAGGTGAAGAACGCGCGCGGCTCCAGCGTCTGTGTGAAGCCGCGCCCGAAGTAGCTGGCGTCGCGCTCGAAAATCAGGCCGCTGTCGAGGCTGACGGTGGGCAGCACGCGAGACGCGCTGCGCGAGCCGTTGCTCAGAGCACTGTCAAAGCTGTACTGCGTGGCGTGCAACTGGGCGCGCGGCTTGATGAACCAACCAGGCGCCTGAAAGCGGCGGCTGATCTCTGCCACCGTGAGGGCGCGATCTCCGTTGGTCTGACGGGTGAGTGAAGGAACCGACTGGAAGCGCGTGTATTCGGTCAGCACGGACCAGTCGACACCGCTGAGATTGGCCACCTGCGCGTCGCTGCGGCCATAGCGCACCGCCACCGAGGGCAAACGGTCGTAGGGCGGGGTGATGGGTGCGGCGATGTCTTGCAGCGTCTGCCACGTGTAGGCGCCTGCGCTCACCGACCACGGTCCCCGGCCCCAGCTGTAGACCGCGTCGCTGGCGAGCAAACGGGTGGTGAGTGAAGCGGTGGCGCGCGGGAAGTCGCGCCAGTAGTCGTCGTCGCTCACGCGGTTGAGGTTGAGGTAGAGACCCGCCGAACCGCCAAACGCAGCGCTGCTGCCGGTGAGGTTCTGGTTGTGCTGCGCCGTGTAGCCCCACCGGTTGGCGTCGCGCAGCTGGTCGGAGGGCATGTAGGCGCCGCGCACCACGCCGGCGTACGTGGGTTGCAGGTAACGCAACTCCGCACCCAGATCGACACCGCGCTTGCTCATCAGCGTGGGGTAGAGCGTCGCGTCCAAGTTGGGCGCGATGTTCAGGTAATACGGCAGCGTGACTTCAAGCCCGCTGATGTTGTCGATGTTCAGCGTGGGTGGCAGCAGGCCGGACATGCGCGCGTCGGTCAGCGGAAAGGAGAAATGGGGCCAACCGAGGATAGGCACGCCCTTGAACTCCAGCGCGCCGTTGGTGGCGGTGCCGGTCTGGGCCACGTTGTCGAACTCGATCTTCGTTGCGCGCACCATCCAGTCGGGCATCCAGTCGGCACCGGGCGTGCGCGGGCAGGTGGAGTAGCGCGCATCATGGGCCACGGCCTTGTCTTCGCCCAGGAAGTCCACGCGGCTGGCGTCGCCCTTGCCTTCGTTCTTGAGCAAGTTGAAGGTGGGCTGGGTGAACGTGCCTTGATAAGTCTCCACATTGAGCTGCAGTTCGGGCCCCTCGAAACGGTCGCCACTGCGGTTGATCAAAACGTTGCCTTTGGCCTGGGCCTCGCTGGTGCGCTGATCGAGCTGCAGTCGGTCGGCGCGGATCACAGTGTCGTGTCGGCGCAGCTCGGCATTGCCCTCCACCGCCGTCACGCCGTCGGTCTGTCCTTCAATGCGATCACCCGAGATGAAGCTGGGCGCTTGCTGCCTGGCGTCTTCGGGCAAGGATTCCAGCAACATGCCGCTGGAGCGCAGGGACACGCCGGGCCGGGGTGGCTCGTCACCGTCGCCCGACTGGGCATGACCGAGGGTGTGCGCGCCCAGTGCGAGCAAAGCGATCAGACCTCGCACCGCCAGCGCAACAGGCGCCGCCTTGAGACGGGGTTGCAGATGCCCACCGGGCAGGGCTGGAACACAGGACGGGTGGGTACGGCGATTCAAGGGGAGGAAGTGTTTGACCGGGTCGATCAAAAGCGTGCGGGGCCCGCGGATCGGCACAGGGGGTTTGTAGAATCAACGGCCATTATCCACTGCGCGATCCCGCGCGCGGCACGTTGACAAGCGGCGAAAAAGCACCCTCCAACATGACCCCGTCCAACACCGCCGTCAACACCACCGTCGAGTGGGCCGATCCCCAACGCGAAGCCGCTTTTTCGACCTGGCTGCGCCCGCTCACCGACCGACTGGCCTTGCTGCCCTCGACCCTGCGCGCGGCCTCCGCCGACGCCAGCTTCCGGCGCTACCTGCGCATCGACACGCAGACCGGAGATAGCCTCATCGTGATGGACGCGCCGCCCGCGCACGAAAACTGCCAGCCCTTCGTGCACGTTGCCACGCTCATGCGCGAGGCCGGGCTGCTGGTGCCCGAGGTACTGGCCTGGGACGAGCCGCAGGGCTTCATGCTGCTGAGCGACCTGGGCCACCAGACCATGCTCGATGGCATTGACCAGGACAACGCGCAGGCCAACCACGCTCGTTACATGCAGGCGCTCGACGCATTGCTGGCCTGGCAGCTTTCAACAAAGCCCGGCGTGCTGCCGTACTACAACGAAGCCCTGCTGCGCCGCGAGCTGCAGCTGTTTCCCGACTGGTACCTGAAGCAGCACAGACAGTTTGCGTTGACCGACACGCAGGCCAACACACTGCAGAAAGCATTCGACTCCATCGTCGCGCGCAACCTGAA
>JANPKR010000424.1:0-4802 GCA_031426175.1 Hydrogenophaga sp.
CGCGCATCCGCGCCAGCGAAGCCCGCGCCCAGCAAAGCCTGGCCAGCTTCGAGCAGACCGTGGCCGTGGCGCTCGAAGAAACCGAAGGCGCCTTCAGCAGCTACAGCCGCAGCGCACAACGCGCGGAAAAGCTGGATGTGGCCGCCCGCAGTGCCGAAGAAGCCGCAGGACTTGCCCGGCTCCGTTACGACGCCGGGGTGACCGACTTCCTGGCCGTGCTCGACGCCGAACGCGAGGTGCTCAGCACCCGCGACCAGCTGGTGCAGGCACAGGTGGGTACGGCCACCTCCCTGGTGGCCGTCTACCGTGCATTGGGCGGGGGGTGGACGCCAACCGGCGTCCCTTCCACCTCCATGGTCCAGAAGCGCTAGCGACCGCAGGTCACTGCGGTGACCCGCGCCATCCCCGCAACAGCGGCGCGTTGCTCACCACGCTCACGCTGCCCAGTGCCATGGTCGCACCTGCCACCACCGGGTTGAGCAGGCCGGCCTCGGCCAAGGGGAATGCCGATCACGTTGTAGGCAAAGGCCCAGAAGAGGTTCTGCCGGATCTTGCGGTAGGTGCGGCGCGAGATGCCGATGGCGTCGGCCACCAGCGCAGGGTCCCCTCGCATGAGCGTGATGCCGGCGGCGTGCATGGCCACGTTGGTGCCGGTGGACATCGCGATGCCCAGGTTGTCGCCTGTGACCATCACCGTGCGCACGCCCAGCGCCTGCAGGCTGCTGATGGCCGCGCTTCAGGACAGAAGGTGTTCATCGTGGCCGGGGGATACCAGCGCCGAGACCAGGATCGGCTGGCCTTCGGTGAGCGTGCCCGTCTTGTCGAACGCCACGGTGTCGATGCGATGAGCCACTTCCAGCGCCTCGGCGTCCTTGATCAGGATGCCCTGGCGAGCAGCCACCCCGGTGCCGGCCATGACAGAGGCACTTCCATGTCGCCGCAGGGCATGCGCACCCGCGCCACCTCGGACCTGAGGGCGTTGAGTGCCGCGATGGCCGCGGTGGTCTGGCGCCTGGCACGCGACCCCAGCCATTTGCCCAGCAGCACGAGGGTGACGATGACCGATGAGGCTTCGAAGTACAGGTGCGGTGTGCCGTGCGCGCCATGCTTGAACAGCAGGTAAACGCTCAGACCATGGCCCGCGCTGGTGCCCGGCGCCACGAGCAGGTCCATGTTGCCGGCGCCGGCACGAACGGCTTTCCAGCCGGCCTTGTAGAAGCGCGCTCCCACCCAGAACTGCACCGCGTGGCCAATGCCGACTGCAGCCAACCGGAGATCGTCCATTCGGCGCCAAAGAGCATCGCGAACATGGGCATCACCAACGGCAAGGACAGTGCCGCTTCCCTCAACCCTTTCTGGAGCCATTCATGCACGAATTCCACCTCCCCGACATGACCTGCGGCCACTGCGCCTCGACGGTGAACCGCACGCTCAAGCTGATCGACCCGGCCTGCGGGATCCAGGTGGATCTCCCACGGCTCATGGTCCATGTGAAGACGGGCGAAGACCGCCAGACGCTCGTCGACGCGCTCACGGACGCCGGCCACGCGCCGCTCTGACCGCCCAACGCCAGGGCCCATCACGAGAGGTCCTTGACCTTCCAACGGTGTCAAGCTACACAGTGCGTCTCTTGCAGAACCCCAGCCCCTGGAGCACACCATGACCCCTCTCATGAACATTGGCGAAGCCGCCGCGGCCGCCGGCGTGTCCGCCAAGATGATCCGGCACTACGAGCAGATCGGCCTGCTGCCGGAGGCCGAGCGCAGCGAATCGGGCTACCGCCTCTACGGTGAGCGCGAGGTCTCGGTGCTGAGGTTCATCCGCCAGTCGCGTCGCCTGGGCTTTTCGGTGGCGCAGATTGCGGAGCTCATGGGCCTGTGGAGCGATTCACAGCGAAGCAGCCGGGAGGTGAAAGCGGTGGCCCAGCGCCATCTGCTCGACCTGGAAGACAAGCGCCGGGAGATCGAACAGATGATGGATGGCTTGTCGGTGCTGGTGAAGGCCTGTCGTGGAGACGATCAGCCTCATTGCGCCATATTGGACAAACTCTCCCGCGGCAGCGCCGAGCAACACCAGCCACGGCACAAACCCCAACTCAAGAAACCACGCACCACCGCCGACGCCACGGGCAACGGAGCTGGCAACCACATCGGCCTCATGGCGTGGATGAGCGGCGTGCAGACGCACCAGGACCCGCGCTGACTCGCCAACTGGGCGAGCCCTTGTTGAGATCGCATCCGTCCAGGGAATCACATCCGCATGCCGGGCTTCGGCCAAATGCAATCGAACACACACAGCATCTTGGAGTGCAGTCACCTTTGAACCGACTTGCTCAAGCGGTAGCTGCCTGCACTTGAAAACCGCGGGTTGCGCACTACCCAACCATGGACCACGCTTGGCCTATCGCTGCAACATGACGATGGTCGGTTCCACAGCAACCACCCAACACATTCAGGCGAGGAAGCGACGGACGCAGACGCAGGTAGCGGTCAGCCAGGTCTTGCGGGTCGCCACTGTCGAGCTGGGTCATCGAGTCCAGTTCGGCATGACTGAGCGCAGAGGCGTTTGCTCGAATGCCGCGAATGCGCTCGCTCCATGCGTTGGGCTTTGACACCGCCGAATCGAAGTGTGTGGGGTGCGCACAGTTGATCATGTAGTACGCGGGTGCGACATGACCGGACGCCTCTGCATCGGCGTCAACCGCCTGGATCGCAGCGCCCAAGGGTTCCCCGCTCGGCAATCTTCCATCGGTTTCCAGGGTGAAGGAGATCACGCTGGCTTGTCCAGCTCTCGCCGCAGCACGTGTCACGCCCATGGCCTCCGCGACGCTGGTCATCGTGATGGCCGTGATCTGGTCCACGCCCGCTGCAGCCAATGCATCGGCTTGAAGCTGGTGCGCTCCGCGCGCATCCTCTGGATCCATGGGTTCGCCTGCGACGTAGCCGTCGCCCCTTGGCCCCATGCAGCCGCTGATGAGGATGGGTCCTGCGATGCGCGTTGCATATTCTTCGCGCAACTCTTTCATGAGAACCACGGCCTCGGCATTGATGCGCTGCATGGATGCGGTGTCGAAGCCCAGCTTCGCACCCCAGCCGATGCCAGCACGCCAGGTGGGGCTCTCCAGAATGAACCCTGCGCCATGCGCGGCGACCGCAATGTCGAGGTAGCGTCGGTAGTAGCGACGCAGGACGCCACGACCCTCCGCTGTCTCCAGCAGCACGAACGCCGCAAATTCTGGCAACCCGATGCCGTCCTGATAGATCAGCACCGTCTCGATCCCCCCGTCAGTGAGGAACCAGCCGCCATCGAGTTGCGGCAAACGGCGTTTCGATGAGGTCATTCCGGCGCTCCTTGGTTGTCTTTCCGGCTGCATTGCCAGACAAGGAAGCCAACATTGTGATGTTTGCCAGGGCCTGTGCCAAGGGGCGTACCTTGGGTTTGAAATGAAGCATCGCAGTGATGGTTCACCTTGAAGATGCCTTGCCGAAGGGCGGTTCTTTCTCTCGCGAGCGCAGAGACTTTCGACACCACAGGCCGACCGCGCACGTGTGCCATCGCACAGACCCACCCCGCGTTTGTTCTTACCGTGGTTCTTCCATTCCCCCATGACAAGGACCACGCATGAACATCGAAACCCAGACCACCCCCGAGCTCAAGCACATTGCCGAGCTGATCGAAGGCATCGCCACATCGATGCTCACCACCATCGAAGCCGATGGTTGCCTGGCCAGTCGGCCCATGTACGCGCTGGAGATGGACGCCAGCGGCGCGATCTGGTTTTTCACCGACACGCGTTCTTCCAAGGTCGAGCGTCTGGGTGTGGCCAACCTTGCCTTCACCGATCTGGACGACAGCACCTATGTGTCGCTGTCGGGGCACGGCGAGATCGTCACCGATCGGGGTCATATCGAGCGCCTGTGGTCGCCCTTTGCGCGCCCCTGGTTTCCCGACGGTCCGGACTCCCCGAATCTGGCCTTGCTGAAGTTCGTGCCGCACTCGGCCGACTATTGGGACGCGCCCAGCAGCAAGATGGTGCGTGCCGTGAGCGACCTGGTGTCCATCGTGGCGGGCAAGCCCATCGGCATGGGTGAACACGGCTCGCACGAAGGTCTGTCGCTCGGTGTCGCACCAGCGGGTAGCCGCGCATGAACAAGCCTGGTCTTCCTGCTGTGCCCCATCAACCCGTTGAACCCGACACGCCTTTTGAAGTGCCACCCGAGGATGGCAAGACACCGCTGAAGCTGCCGCACGAGAACGACGAAGACACGGACATGACGGACGACCAGCCAGACCCCAAGATCCTGCAGGCCTACAAAGACCTCAAGCAGGGTCAGGTGGACACGGACATGCGTGCCACGCCGGGGCAGGACGCAGCCAAGCGCGCCAAAGACGTGCCGGGTGCGGGCGGGCAGCACCCGCCGCAGGACGAAAACAGCGTTCGCCGCCCGTAGCGGGGCGTGGGGCAGCGGTGGTCCGGGAGGGCTGCCACACAACGGTGGCAGAATCCGCGCTCCCCATGAGCCGGCGCTTCTGCTCAAACCTCGGGGGCCATCTCCCCTCCGCTCCCCATGACTCCTCCGCTCCACGGCACGCTCGGCATTGACTTCGGCACTTCCAATTCGGCCATGGCGTGGGCCGACGTGCGGGGCACAGCGCGCTTGATTCCGCTGGAGGGCGCGGCGGTCTCCATGCCCACGGCGGTGTTCTACAACTCGGAAGACAGCACCACCCACTTTGGACGCGACGCGGTGGCGCAGTACCTCGCGGGCACCGAGGGCCGCTTGATGCGCTCGCTCAAGAGC
>JANPKR010000425.1:0-2887 GCA_031426175.1 Hydrogenophaga sp.
GGGAACGTGCTGGGCTCCAGTGGCTCGGTCGTGCCCTTGTTTCGGCGGCAGATCAAGGACGGTGGGCCGATCACGCTCACCCACCCCGAGATCACGCGTTACTTCATGACCATCCCCGAGGCGGCCCAGCTGGTGATCCAGGCTGGAGCCATGGCGCAAGGCGGCGACGTGTTTGTGCTCGACATGGGCCAGCCGGTGCGCATCATGGACCTGGCGCAGCGCATGGTGGAGCTCTCCGGCCTGCAAGTGAAAAACGAGCAGAACCCCACCGGCGACATCGAAATCGAAACCACCGGCTTGCGCCCCGGCGAGAAGCTGTACGAGGAGCTGCTGATCGGCGACGACACGCAGCCCACGCAACATCCGCGCATCCTGCGCGCGCGCGAAGCCTTCAGACCCTGGAGCGAGTTCGAACACACCTTGCAAGTGCTCGATCAGGCGCTCTCGGCACAAGACGTGCCCGCCGCCCGCGCCCTGCTGCAAGCGTGCGTGCATGGCTACCAGCCCACCGGCGACGTGGTCGACTGGGTGCACACCTCAACAGGGCACGACACGGCCGCCTCCCACCCTCAGCAACTGCATTGAGCGCGGACAAAAAAAAGCCACCTTGCGGTGGCTTTTGAAAGTCCTTGAAGGGACGTCGTTGGGAGACCAGTTTCAAACGCGCCGAGCGACGTGTGGGTTTTGCCGGGTCATTTCTTTGACATGTTGTGACAGCAACGGTGTGTATTGTGCTTCGCAGAAGACCGTTCGACCATCCCCAAATTGGGGGAGTTCGCCCGTTTTCGAATACAAAAGCAGCACAGTGGTTAGGTAATTTTCACCAACAAGGTCAGAGCGGCAAGCTCACCACAAACCTCGCGCCACCACCGGGCCGATCTTCGCAATGCACACGCCCACCGTGTCGCTCGACGATGGTCTTGACCAGCGACAGGCCCAGGCCCACGCCGCCCTCGCGCTCGCTGGCACCGGGCAAACGGTAAAAGGGCTCAAAGATGCGCTCGCGCAGGGCGGCAGGCACACCGGGGCCCCGGTCTTCCACCCACAGCACAGCGGTTCGTGCGGCACTTGGACCCACACCATGCTCAATTGAGAGCTGCAGGCGCACAGCAGCCTCGGAGCCAACTGCGTCTGAGGTGCTTGCAGCACGGCCATAGCGCACCGCGTTCTCCAGCAGGTTGCGCAACACACGGCGCAGCAGTTTGGCGTGGCCCTGCACGAGCACGGGTGAGGTGCCCGGTGCGATTTCCAGATCGGCCCCAGTGCGCGAGCACTCTTCCGCCGCGAGCCCAACCAGGTCCACTTCTTCGGTGGGGCCCAACGTCGACGCATCGCCCGCGTCGCGCAGGTCCAGCCGGCTGGCCAACAGGATCTCGTCGATGAGTTGATCGAGTTCGTCAATGCTGCGCGCCATTTCGCTGCGCTGATGCGCACCCACGCTGTCGCGCCCCAGCAGCTCCAGGCCCATGCGAATGCGGGCCAGCGGTGAACGCAGCTCGTGCGAGGCATTGGCCAGCAGGGATTTGTGCGATTTCACCAAGGTCTGCACGCGCTCTGCAGCGGCGTTGAAGCGCTCCGCCAGAAACGCCACCTCGTCCTGGCCCTGCACAGGCAGGCGGGTGGACAGGTCGCCATCGCCCCAGCGCTCCACGCCCTTTTGCAAACCTTCCAGCCGCTTGGTGAGACGACGCACGATGGGGTAGGCGCCCAGCGCCACGGCCAGGGCCACAAATCCCAGCAGCCAGGCGAACCCGGTCGGCGTCTGCAACCAGGCCGGCGCGCGGCGGCCTGGATTGTTGACACCCTCGGGGCGGTTCGGACGGGGCAGCAGCACGAACAGCTTTTGCCCGTCTTTCATGAGCACTTCGAATTCCCAGCCACCACCAGGGATGCGCACCGCGCGTGCAGGCGACTCACCAATGACATCGCGCGTCGCATCGCGGATCACAATCGTGCGCGTCACGCGCGCATCGCGTTCGGCCCGGTCTTCATCGAGCGCCTGCTGCCAGAGCCAGCCTGCGGCCAGCGTGAGCACCGTGACAACCGCCACCACGGCGAGCCAGATGCGCAGGTAGAGCTTGGAGACAAAAAATGCTTTCAATCTTGCTGCTTCGCAAAAACGTACCCAACGCCGCGCACGGTGAGGATGCGTTTGGGGTCTTTGCTGTCGGCCTCGATCGCATTGCGGATGCGGCCGATGTGCACGTCGATCGATCGGTCGAACGCTTCAAGTTCGCGCCCACGCACCGCCTCCATGATCTGGTCGCGGGTGAGCACGCGCCCAGCGCGCTCGGCCATGGCCACCAGCAGGTCGAACTGGTAAGACGTGAGTTCGCAAGCCTGACCAGCCACCTGCACCGTGCGCGCATCGCGGTCGATGTCCAGCGAGCCGAAACGCATCACCGGCGTGCTGCGCGACACGCTGGCGCTGCCGGTCTCGCCACGACGGCGCAGCACGGCGCGCACGCGGGCCAGCAACTCGCGCGGCTCGAAGGGTTTGGGCAAATAGTCATCGGCGCCAAGCTCCAGTCCGATGATGCGGTCCATGGGATCACCTTTCGCGGTGAGCATGAGCACGGGCACACGGGCCACGTCGCCCTGCAGCGCGCGGATGCGGCGGCAGACTTCCAGGCCGTCGATACCCGGCATCATCAGATCGAGGATCACCAGCTCGGGCTGGATGAGCTGCAATTGCTCCAGCCCTGCTTCGCCATCGGAGGCGTGTGTGACCTCGAAACCCGATTGGCCGAGGTACTCGACGACCATCTTCGCCAGTCGGGCGTCGTCTTCAATCATCAGCAACTGGGATGTCATGGGCGTGTGGTGTGAGGGTGAAGCGGAAACCGCCGAGCATGCGGGCTCGGCGTGAACACGGGTTGTGGAGGGC
>JANPKR010000426.1:0-4334 GCA_031426175.1 Hydrogenophaga sp.
CGCTCGACCTCCCAGGTGTTGAGCACCTTGCCGCGCAGCGGCAGCACGGCCTGGCATTCCTTGTCGCGGCCCATCTTGGCACTGCCACCAGCCGAATCGCCCTCGACCAGAAACACCTCGTTGTGCGCGAGGTCCTTGCTCTCGCAGTCGGTCAGCTTGCCGGGCAACACGGCCACGCCCGAACCCTTGCGCTTCTCCACCTTCTGGCCGGCCTTCTGGCGGAACTGCGCCGCCTTGATGGCGAGTTCGGCGAGCTTCTTGCCGTAATCCACGTGCTGGTTGAGCCAGAGTTCCAGCGCGGGGCGCACAAAGCTGCCGACCAAGCGCACCGCATCGCGCGAGTTCAGACGCTCCTTGATCTGGCCCTGGAACTGCGGGTCGAGCACCTTGGCTGAGAGGACATAACTGGCGCGCGCGAACACGTCTTCGGGCAGCAGCTTCACGCCCTTGGGCAGCAGCGCGTGCAGCTCGATGAAACCCTTGACCGCCTGGAACAGGCCGTCACGCAAACCGCTCTCGTGTGTGCCGCCCGCGCTGGTGGGGATCAGGTTCACATAGCTCTCGCGCACCGGCTGGCCGTCTTCGGTGAAGGCCACGCACCAGGCGGCGCCCTCGCCTTCGGCAAAGCTGTCGTGCCCGCTATCGGCAAAGCCTTCGCCTTCGAACAGCGGGATCACCGGTTCGCCGTTGAGCGTTTGCTGCAGGTAGTCGCGCAGGCCGCCCTTGTAAAGCCAGGTCTGGATGTCTTTGGTCTTCTCGTTGACCAGCGTCACCGTCACACCCGGCATCAGCACCGCCTTGCTGCGCAGCAAGTGGATGAGTTCGGCCATGGGGAGCACGGCGGACTCAAAGTACTTGGGGTCGGGCCAGGCGCGCACCGTGGTGCCCTGCTTGCGGTCGCCTTCGCCCTTTGGCGTGATGACCAACGCCTCGATCACGTCGCCAGCGGAGAACGCCAGCTTGGCCACCTGGCCCTCGCGGTAGCTCGTCACCTCCAGCCGGGTGGAGAGCGCGTTGGTCACGCTCACGCCCACGCCGTGCAGGCCGCCCGAGAAGCTGTAGGCGCCGCCCTTGCCCTTGTCGAACTTGCCACCGGCGTGCAACCGGGTGAACACGAGTTCGACCACGGGCGCTTTTTCTTCGGGGTGAAGGCCGAACGGGATGCCGCGGCCGTCGTCTTCCACGCTCACCGAGCTGTCGGCGTGCAGCGTGACCTTGATTTTTTTGCCGTGCCCGGCCAGGGCCTCGTCGGCCGCGTTGTCGAGCACTTCCTGAATGATGTGCAGCGGGTTGTCGGTGCGGGTGTACATGCCTGGGCGCTGCTTGACCGGCTCCAGACCCTTGAGAACGCGGATGGAGCCTTCGGAATCCACGGGGGGAGTTTGGGTTGCCATGGGGGCGGATTGTAAGCACCGGGGCCCCGAAAGACTGTATGAAGATACAGATATCCACCCAAGGAGCCGCTGTCATGCGCGCGCGGCATCAATCGACACCTGCGATATCAAGACCCCAGCCCGACGGTGACAGGCCAACGTCGGGCTTCTTCGCTACAGTCGCCCGATGTCTTCTGCTCCACCCGCCCGCGCATCGTTGTCCACCCTCCAGGTTCTGGCCTGTGGCGCCCTCATCGTCACGCTCTCGATGGGCATCCGCCATGGCTTTGGCCTGTGGCTGCAGCCCATCACCCAGGCGCAAGACTGGACGCGCGAAAACTTCGCCTTCGCGCTGGCCATCCAAAACCTGTCCTGGGGCCTGTTCGGCATCTTCGCCGGCATGGCGGCCGACCGCTTTGGGGCGTTTCGGGTGCTGATCGGCGGTGCGCTGCTCTATGCACTGGGCCTCACCGGCATGGCCCTGACCACCACGCCCATGACGTTTGCGCTCACCGCCGGCGTGCTGATTGGCGCCGCCCAGGCCGGCACCACCTACGCCGTGATCTACGGCGTGATCGGGCGGCAGATTTCGGCCGAAAAGCGCTCGTGGGCCATGGGTGTGGCCGCAGCAGCCGGCTCGTTCGGACAGTTCCTCATGGTGCCGGTGGAAGGCTGGCTGATCAGCAGCTTCGGCTGGCAGGAAGCCTTGCTGTTCCTGAGCGCGGCGGTGCTGCTGATCGTGCCGCTGGCCTGGGGGCTGCGTGAGCCGGGTTTTGCCGGTGGCACGGCGCCCGCACGCGAACAAACCATTCTGCAAGCGCTGCGCGAGGCCTTTCGCTACCGCAGCTTCCAGTTGCTCATGGCCGGCTATTTCGTGTGTGGCTTCCAGGTGGTCTTCATCGGCGTGCACATGCCGAGTTATTTAAAGGACAACGGCCTGTCGCCCCAGGTGGCCAGCTACGCGCTGGCGCTCATCGGGCTCTTCAACGTGTTCGGTACTTACGCCGCCGGGGCGCTCGGCCAGCGCCTGGCCAAGCGGCACATCCTGTCGTTCATCTACTTCGCGCGGGCCGTGGTCATTGCCATCTTCCTGATGGTCCCGCTTTCGCCCATGAGCGTGTACGTGTTCGCCAGTGTCATGGGCCTGCTGTGGCTCTCCACCATCCCGCCCACCAACGCGGTGGTGGCGCAGATCTTCGGCGTGGCCCACATGTCCATGCTGGGCGGCTTCGTGTTCTTCAGCCACCAGATCGGCAGCTTCATGGGCGTGTGGCTGGGCGGCGTGCTGTACGACCGAACCGGCAGCTACGACATCGTCTGGTACATCTCGATCGCACTCGGCGTGTTCGCCGGCCTGATCAACCTGCCGGTGCGCGAGACCCCCATCGTGCGGGCGCCCCAACGCCTGGGGGCGGCAGCGTGAATCTGGACCACCACGCTCCGCCGCTGCGCGGGTCGCTGCCCCCCGAGGGGGCTGAGCCGCCTCCGGGCGGCCGTGCGGCGGCTCGCCTCTGGCAGCGCGCCGTGGTGTGGACCGTCGTGCTCGCCGCCCTGCTGGGCACGTTTGCCCTTTACAACCAGCCCGGTTTTCTCGTGAACCTGGCCGATCAGATCTGGAGCTGCTTCTGATGCATGGCACCGAAGCTCCCTCGGCCTGGGTGCAACGCTGGGCGCACCTGGTGCCCGCTGGCGGATCGGTGCTCGACGTGGCCTGTGGCCACGGCCGCCACCTGAAGTGGTTCTCGCAACGCGGCCATGCCGTCACTGGAGTCGACCGATCGACCGAGGCGATCGAGGCAGTGAAGCCCTTCGGCCGTGCCGTGCTGGCGGACATCGAGAACGGGCCCTGGCCCTTCGACGGTGAAACCTTCGACGCGGTGGTGGTGACCAACTACCTCTGGCGCGCTTTGCTGCCCGTGATCACGCGCAGCGTGGCGCCGGGCGGCGTGTTGATTTACGAGACCTTTGCCACGGGCAATGAGAGTGTGGGCAAACCTTCGCGACCCGACTTCCTGCTGCAGCCCGGTGAGCTTCTGAAGGCTTGCGAGGGTCTGCAAGTGGTGGCGTTTGAGGACGGCTTCTGCGAACGGCCTGAGCGTTTCGTGCAGCGCATCGCGGCGGTGCGAAAACACCCGGTAACGCCCGACTTGCCGCCCCGGTATCCGCTGGATGCCACTGGGTAGAATGCACGATCCGCGCAGATGCCGCGCACCCAGGTGCGGCCCAGACAAGCGCCTCATTTGAGCCTGCAGCAATGAACACCATCACCGGCAGCATCGTGGCCCTGGCCACCCCCCTGCATGACGACGGCAGCGTGGACTACCCCACCCTGCGCAAACTCATCGACTGGCACATCACCGAAGGCACGGACTGCATTGGTGTGGTCGGCACCACAGGGGAGTCGCCCACTGTCACGGTCGAGGAACACTGCGAGATCATCCGCGTCTCGGTCGAGCAGGCCAAGACCCACGGCGAAAAGCGTGTGCCCATCATGGCCGGCTGCGGCGCCAACTCCACCCGCGAAGCCATTGAGCTCGCGCGCTTCGCCCAAAGCGTCGGCGCCGACTGCCAGCTGCAGGTCGTGCCGTACTACAACAAGCCCACGCAAGAAGGCCAGTACCAGCACTTCAAGGCGATTGCCGAAGCCGTGGGCGACCTGCCCACCGTGCTCTACAACGTGCCCGGCCGAACCGTGGCAGACATGCACCAAGAGACCGTGCTGCGTCTGGCGCAGGTGCCCGGTATCGTCGGCATCAAGGAAGCCACCGGCAACATCGAGCGCGCACAGTGGCTGATTCGCGAGGCGCCCAAGGGTTTCGCCATCTATTCGGGTGACGATCCCACCGCTGTGGCGTTGATGCTGTGCGGCGGTCAGGGCAATGTGAGCGTCACCGCCAACATCGCCCCGCGCCTCATGCACGAGCTCTGCGTGGCAGCCATCGCAGGCGATGTGAAACGTGC
>JANPKR010000427.1:0-6661 GCA_031426175.1 Hydrogenophaga sp.
CACCGGCATCCCGCTTGACACGGTTGATAAGATGAAGACTGCTCTGGCAGCCGGCAGCATGGCCGCCAGAGCATCGACTTTTGTGGTCTACCCCGAGGCGCCCCATGCCTTCCATGCCGACTACCGTCCGACCTTCCGCAAAGAGCCGGCCGACGATGGCTGGAACCGCGCGCTGGCGTGGTTCAAACAGCACGGCGTGGCCTGAACCACACCGCTGCGGGGCACCCAAGGCCGCTGTGGAGCGGCCTTTTTTGTGGACGAACTGAACAGAACAACATGACCTTGCTGGCAATCTTGATGGGTACCGTGGCCGCGGGCGTGGGCAGCGTCTGGCTGGCCGCGCTGATGGCGTTTGCGATGCTGGCGCGCTTCACGCAGCACATGCTCAGCATGGCCGCCGGCGCGCTCATGGCCACGGCCTTCATGCACCTGCTGCCCGAGGCGTTCGAGAGCGAGGCCGGTGCACATGAGCTGTTTGCCATGCTGCTGGGTGGGCTGGTGTTTTTCTTTTTGCTCGACAAGGCCGAGCTGTGGCACCACGGGCACGAGCACAACCACGGGCCGGCGCAGGAAGCGGGTCATGGCGACCACGCCCACCACCATGGGGACAGCCACGCGCACCACAACCACGGTCCCCGCTCGGGAGGCTGGGCGGTGCTCGCCGGTGACAGCGTGCATGCGTTTGGCGACGGCATCCTGATCGCCTCGGCTTTTCTGGCCGACATGCGCCTGGGCGTGATCACCTCGCTGGCGGTGCTCGCCCACGAGGTGCCTCACCACATTGGCGACCTCGTGGTGCTGCGCCACACCTCGGGCACCTCGCGCGCCGCGCTGATCAAAGTGTCCATGGCCGGCACTGTCACTGCGCTGGGTGGTGTGGTGGGTTATTTTCTGGTGACGCAGCTGCAGGACTACCTGCCGTTCTTCCTGGTCGCAGCCTCCAGCAGCTTTGTGTATGTGGCGCTGGCCGACCTCATTCCGCAGCTGCAGAAGCAGCTGGGCTTTCGGGACACAGTGGCGCAGGTGGCCTGGTTGCTGGCGGGCATTGCCCTTGTCACGCTGGTGAGCAGCCTCGCCCACTGAGACTCAAACGGGCGGTATGTCGCCGAGCGAGAAACTGAATGTGGCGCCCTCGCCAGGTGCGCTGATGGCGGTGATGTCGCCACCGTGGCGCTCGACGATGCGACGCACGGTGGCCAGGCCGATGCCCGTGCCTTCGAACTCGCTGGCCATGTGGAGGCGCTGAAACGGCTTGAAGAGTTTGGTGGCGTAGGCCATGTTGAAGCCCACGCCGTTGTCGCGCACGAAGTACCTGCGTGCGCTGTTGTCGTCTGAGACGGAGCACCCGAACTCGATCACGGCCTGTGGCTGGTCCCGGCTGTACTTGAGGGCATTGCCCAGCAGGTTCTCCAGCACGATACGAGCCAGCTGTGGGTCGCAGTCCGAGGTGAGACCGTCGGTAACAAGGCACTGCACCTCTCGCTGCGGGTGTTCCACCAGGCGCTCGGCCAGGATGCTTCGCACCAGCGCGCTGAGGTCGACGTTCTGACGCTCCAGCGGCGCCTGGCTCACACGAGCCAGCGCCAGCAGCGCTGAAATCAGCGAAGCCATTCGCGCAGTGGAGGACAGCACACGGTCGAACATCTCGCGCTCGTCGGTGCTGAGGCGCTCACCCATCTGCTCCTCGAGCAGTCGGGTGAAGCCGTCGATGGAGCGCAGGGGCGACTTCAGGTCGTGCGACACGGTGTAGGCGAACGAGTCGAGCTCCGCATTGAGCATCTGCAGTTCGGCAGTGCGCTCACGCACGCGCAACTCCAGGGTCTCGGTGAGGCGCTGGATTTCGCGGTCGCGGTGCAGGCGCACCAGTTCCGCGTTGGCGCGGCTGGCAAAAATGGAGACCATGGCCTGGAGGTCTTCCCGCAGCGCCAGGGGTTTGCGCCACATGGCAAACAGGATGCCGATGGGAGTTCCGTCAGCGTCGCGCAGAGCCTGGCCAAGGTAGGCCTGGAAACCCTCCCGGTTGATACCGCGGGCATTGGGGAAGGTCTGCGGCAGACCTTGGGCACAGACGAACAAGTCCTTTTGCTTCAGCGTTTCATAGCATGGTGTGTTGGCCGTATCGAAACTGAAGATGGGCATGGGCAGCGCGTCTTTCCAGATGGACAGGACCTGCACCGCATGGGGATCCGTGCAATCCCCGATGACCACCATGTCGCATTCGATGGCTTCGGACAGATGGCGTGTCAGTGCGCTGAAGAAGGCTGCGCCGGTTTCCGCCGCCACGCCCTTGGCCAAGTTGAGCAGCAGGGCCTCGCGTCGCTTCTCGGCTTCGATGTTCACGGTGCAGGAGAGGATGCAGGTTTCACCATCGATCTCGATCAACTCGGCCCACAGGCGGGTGTCCACCAGGCGGCCATCCTTGTGGCGCATGAGGGTGTCGTAGTTGGAGACGTGCCCATCGCGCAGCAATTGGGCGACGAACTGTTCACGCGCGGCCGGGGTGAGCCAGGCCCCGGCCTCCACCGTGGTCTTGCCCATCAATTCTTCTGGTCGCATGCCCTGCACGCGGTCTGGCGACTTGTTGATCTCCAAGAAGCTGCCGTCTGCGAGCCGGGTGATGGTGAGGTTCAGGGGGCTGAAGTTGAAGGCCTTTGCAAAACGCTCTTCGGAGCGTCGCAGGCGTTCCATGGCTTCGGCTTGCGCGCTCACGTCGGTGATCGTGGTGATGATCAGTTTGTCTTCGCGGTCTGTGCCCATCTCGCTGGAGATGAGCGCCTCGAAAAGCTGTCCGTCGGCGCGGCGCCCCTGGCAGGTGAACTGGTCCATGTGACGCTGCTCATACAGCTGCTGCAGGTACAGCTCGCGCTGGGCAGGATCGGCCCAAAGAAAATGTTCCTGGCGCCCAAGCACCTGATCGCGCGAATAACCATACGTGCGCTCGAACGCCGGGTTCACGTCCAGGATGGAGCCGGTGCGAGCTGACTGGGCCAGCATGGGGCTCGGGCTAGCGCGGAAGATGCGGGCAAAGCGCTCCAGGTTGCGATCGCGCTCTTGTTCGGTGGCTTTGCGGCGCTCGAACTCCTGCGCCTGCAATCGAAGCGCGCGGTTGGCGCGCAGGCGGCTGTGGTGCACCGTGAGGGCACACACGAGCACGGTGGCCGATTGAGTGATCCACACACGCAAGCTGACGGAGAAGTCCGGCCTGTGCGTCAGCAGGCCGGCGGCTTCAGCCCAGGTGAGTGCACCCAGCGAGCCGATGCTGGCCACAGTTGTGACGATGAGCGCAGTGCGCCCGAGAAAGATGCCGGCGCCCACCACCGAGCCGATGAACAGGAAGCCCACGGCGGTGCGGACCGAGCCGTAGGTGATGGCGGAAAAGATGGCAGCGCCGAGCAGTGCGGCCACGATCACATGGGGCACATACCGCGTTCGACCGCCGCGCGCGAGGCCGTAGCAGAGCCAGGCCACGACGGTCAGCCCGCCAGCGACCCAGGCTTCGTGGTCGCCAGGTGCTGCGAGCACCAGCTCCATCAGCAACACCAACAGGCCGGTGCAGCCTATCACCAGCGAAGTCAACTTCAGGGCTGCCGTGCGATCCTGGTCTCCCAGGACCTGGTGAGCGGCGTGGTCGTGCGGCTGCATGGTTGAGCGGCTGGGCGTGGGCGCAGATGCGATGGGCCGGTCAGCCAACAGCGCAGGGCATGCCGGGCGTGTTGCACCACTCGCTCCAGCTGCCGGGGTAGAGCGCGGTGCGCCCCAGTCCGGCCACTTCCATGGCCAGCAGATTCGGAATGGCGCTCACCCCGCTGCCGCAGTGGTGGACCACGCTGGCAGGGTCGCGTCCGGCGAGCAGGTGCTCGAACTCGGCGCGCAGCTGTGCGGCCGGTTTGAAGCGACCGTCGGGACCGATGTTGTCGGCGAATGGGCGGTTGAGGGCGCCCGGAATGTGGCCTGCCACCGGGTCGAGCGGTTCGACCTCGCCGCGAAAGCGGGCGCCGGCGCGCGCGTCGATCAGGGTTTGTGAGCGCCTCCCGAGCGACTGCGCAATGCTGTGGGTGGAGGCGGTGGCTGCGGCGGCGGGTGCGACGGTGAAATGCCCTGCTTCGGGAGTGGGCGAGGCGCCGCTGGCCAGCGCGCCTCTGGCGGCCTTCCAGGCGGCCAGGCCACCGTCGAGCACGGCCACGGCTTCATGGCCGCACCATTTGAGCATCCACCACAGTCGCCCACAGTAGTTGCCACCCTGACGGTCCAGCACCACCACCTGCACTCCGTTGGACAAACCAAGGCTCGCCATGCGTTGGGCAAACGTTTCGCGAGAGGGCAGGGGGTGGCGTCCGCCACTGGCGCGATCGGCGCTGGTTTTGTCGCTCAGGTGGAGGTCCAGGTGCACATACACCGAGCCGGGAATGTGCTCCTCGATGTACTGAGCGGCACCCGCATCGGGCTTCAGGAGTTCGAAGCTGCAGTCGTACACACACAGCGCTGCACTGGCGTCCATGAGTTGCTGCAGTTCGCAGGCTGAGATCAGTGTGGTGAACATGCGCGCATTGTGCTTCAGCTGACCGGAGCGTCAGTGGTCTTCGGCGGGGGCGTTGGGCACGGTGCGATCGCGCAGCACGGTGGCGGTGATGCCGCTGACGATGATCAACGCCATGCCCAGCCAACCCATCAAAGGCAACTGGTCGCCAAAGATGATGAGGCTGTAGAGCCCGGCAAAGACGATACCCGAGTACTGCAGATTGGCCACCACGATCGTGGCTCCGCTGGAGTAAGCGCGGGTCATGCACAACTGCCCGAACACCGCCAGCAGACCGATGGGCAGCAGCCACAGTGCCCCGGGCCACTGCCAGTTGCTCACGCCAGCGAACAGCATGCCCAAAGCACCGGCGAGCACGGCACCGATAGAAAAGTAAAACACCGTGCGGCTCTCGGGCTCGCCCGCCCGGGCCAGGGCCGTGACCTGCAGGTAGGCAAAGGCCGAAAAGATGCCGGACATGAGGCCCACCAGGGCACCGACCGCCTGCCCTTCACCCAGCGTGGGCCGCAGCATCATGGCCACGCCGCCGAAGCCAGCCAGCACAGCCAGGAACAGCGGCGCCTGCTGGCGCATGGGTGCGTTGCGGCCTTGCACCAGCAGGGCGCCCCCGAGCAGGAATGCCGCTATCCAGACGCTGCTCATGTAATTGAGCGTCATGGCGGTGGCCAGTGGCAGAACAGCGATCGAATAGAACCAGGCGGTCAGCGCCGTCACACCCACCACGCTGCGCCACACATGCATCATGGGCAGGCTGGTGCGCAGCGACACGCGTTGCATGCGGGTAAGGCCGATCAGAAACACCACGCCCACCAAGCCTCGGTAGAAGACGATCTCGAAACTGTTGAACTCGGTTGAGGCGAATTTGATGCACACGCCCATGGTGGCAAAAAAGAGCGACGCCAGCACCATCCAGAGTGCCTGCATTCAACTCCCCGGCGCCGCCGCAGGGGTCATCTTCGCCCGATACCACTCGTGGAAGTGCTGCATGCCGTCTTCCATCGGGCTTTGGTAGGGGCCGACCTCGTCGTCACCGCGTGCCAGCAGCGCCTTGCGCCCGGCGTCCATGCGCTCCGCGATCTCGTCGTCTTCCAGGCAGGTCTCCATGTAAGCAGCGCGCTGGGCTTCGACAAACTCGCGCTCGAAGGCGGCGATTTCTTCCGGGTAGTAGAACTCGACCATGTTGATGGTCTTGTCCACGCTCACCGGGTGCAGGGTCGAGACGGTGAGCACGTGCGGGTACCACTCCACCATGATGTGCGGGTAGTAGGTCAGCCAGATCGCGCCATGCTCAGGCATCTGGCCTTGGCGGTACTGCATGAGCTGCTCGTGCCAGCGCTGGTAAACCGGGCTGCCGGCCTTGCCCAGGAGGTTGGCCGGGCCCACTGTCTGCACCGAATACTCGGGCTTGAATTCCCAACGAAGGTCTTCGCAGGTGACGAAGCCACCCAGGCCCGGGTGAAAGGGCGCCACGTGGTAGTCCTCCAGGTAAACCTCGATGAAGGTCTTCCAGTTGTAGTTGCACTCGTGCAGCTCCACGTGGTCGAGCACCATGCCGTCGAAATCCAGCGCGGCACGCGGTCCCATGTTGGCGAGGTCGGCGGCCACGTCGCGGCCGTTGTCTTCAAACAGCAACCCGTTCCACTCGCGCAGCGGGTAGTTGTTGAGGTTGAGGCACGGGTCTTTCTCGAAGTGCGGTGCACCGAGCAACTGGCCCGCCTGGCCACCCTGGATACCGCTGTAGGTCCAGCGGTGAAGGGGGCAAACGATGTTGCCGCCCGCGCTGCCGCTGCGGGTCTCCTGCAGGTTGCCGCGGCCTTTGAGGATGATGGCCTGGCGGTGCCGGCAGACGTTGGAGACAAGCTCCACCCCGGCGGCGGTGCGCACGAGCGCACGTCCACCAGCCTCCTGCGGGAGGGCGTGGTAATCCCCCACGTTGGGGACGGCCAATTGGTGCCCCACATACCGGGGCCCGCGCTGGAAGAGGACTTCCTTTTCGCGCTGGAACAGCGCTTCGTCGAAGTAACTGGAAACCTGAAG
Organism: Hydrogenophaga sp.; assembly: GCA_031426175.1. GTDB lineage: Bacteria > Pseudomonadota > Gammaproteobacteria > Burkholderiales > Burkholderiaceae_C > Hydrogenophaga. Next base: position 6,575 of record JANPKR010000427.1, read on the forward strand.
TTGGCTTGCGGCCTGCTGCAGTTGAAGACTTAAATCAGACATCGTGGTCCTGACCTAGAGACTCCCCCTATGAAGGGGCAGGGTAAG
>JANPKR010000428.1:0-2106 GCA_031426175.1 Hydrogenophaga sp.
CCGTTGGAGATCTTGCGCACGATGAAGCTGGAGTTCAGGCCACGGTTGCGGCGGGCAACCACCACACCTTCGTAGGCCTGCAAACGCTTGCGGGTGCCTTCGATCACGTTCACGCTGACGATCACGGTATCGCCAGGGGCGAACGGCGGGATGACTTTGCCGAGGCGAGCAATTTCTTCTTGCTCTAGGGTCTGGATGAGGTTCATGGTTTCCTGTTCGTCGATCATTCCCGCGCTGCACTAAAGGCCACGAATCCGGCAGGGGCCCTGTCCAACCTGTTGCAGAAGATCTGCTGGGGTTGCGGGCTGACCCGGTCGCGGCGGCCGGTAGAGGATCGAAAAGCCTTGGATTATAGCAAGCCCTGCGCGCGCAGGAAACTTTGGTCGGCGCCGTCGAGCAAGCCCTGCTCCCGGGCGCGGTTCAGCAGGTCGGGCCTTTGGCGGGCGGTGACCAGCAAACTCTGCTCGCGCCGGTGGCGGGCAATGCGTTCGTGGTGACCGCCCAGCAACACCTCGGGCACCGGCATCGGGCCCTGCGGCCCCTGCCAGACCTCCGGGCGCGTGTGGTGCGGGCTGTCGAGCAGGCCGTCCAGCGCAGGGTTGAAGCTGTCCTGCTGGTGGCTTCCTTCGTCGCTCAACACCCCGGGCTGCAGCCGCGCCACCGCATCGAGCAGCGCCATGGCCGCGATCTCCCCGCCCGAGAGCACGAAGTCACCCAGGCTGACCTGCTGATCAACACAGGCGTCGATAAAACGCTGGTCGATGCCCTCATAGCGGCCGCAGAGCAGCACGGCGCCCCGGCTGGCGGACCAGCGTTCAACGCTGGTGTGTTTGAGGGCTTCGCCGATGGGGGAGAACAAAACAACCGGCGCGCGGGCTTCGTCGGGCTCAACGCGTTCCGCACGCACCGCCTGCAAGCATTGCCACAACGGTTCGGCCATCATGACCATGCCCGGGCCTCCCCCAAACGGACGGTCGTCCACGCGGCGGTAGTTGCCCCCGGCAAAGTCACGGGGATTCCAGAGGTGGACGTCGACAAGACCCGACTCAAAGGCGCGGCGGTTGATGCCGTGCTGCAGAAACGGTGCAAACAATTCAGGAAACAGCGTGATGACGTCGAAGCGCATCAGGACGTATCAATAGTCTGTTTGCCAGTCGGCGGTGATGCGGCGCGCTGCCTTGTCCACGTTGTCGATGTAAGCGGCGACGAACGGAATCATGCGTTCGGCCACCTGCTCGGCCCCGTCGACCGTTTCGGTGTATTCGAGCACGAGCACAGAATTGGGACCGGTGGCCATGAGGTCGCGCACCACGCCCAAGTGAACGCCTTCGCGGTTGACCACGTCCAGACCGATCAGGTCGACCCAGTAGTACTCACCCTCGGGCGTGGCAGGGAAAGCGCTGCGCGGCAGATAGATGCGCACGCCCTTGAGCGCTTCCGCCGAATTGCGGTCGTTCATGCCATCGATCTGGGCCACCACACCATCGGTGTGGGGCTTGACCTCGACAAGGCTGATGCTCACGCAGCCAGAAAACGCCGAGAAGCCGCGCGCGAAGCGGGCTTCGGGCGGCTCGAGGAACCATTGGGAGGAAGCAATCAGCGCCGAGGTATTGGCGCTGTAGGGCAGGATGCGGACCCAGCCCTTGATGCCCCACGCGTCCTGTATGCGGCCCAGCTCAACCGCATCGGCCGGCAGGGACGACGCCGTGAAGGCGCCGGACGCGGGATTGCTCACCGTGCGGACAGCAGGATCAGGCCGCGACCGCGGCCTTGGCGGCGCTCTGCTTCACGAGGCGCTCCACCGTGTCGGACGGGGTAGCACCGACGCCGGTCCAGTAGGTCAGGCGGTCCAGGGCGATGCGCAGCGGCTCTTCGCCACCGCGTGCCAGCGGGTTGTAGAAGCCGATGCGCTCGATGAAACGACCGTCGCGGCGGTTGCGCTTGTCGGCCACAACGATGTTGTAGAAAGGACGGGACTTTGAGCCGCCGCGGGAGAGTCGAATGACGACCATGATTTATCCTTCGGGTGGAGAGGTGCCGAAATTGGCACATCACTGGATCTTTCGATCCGCTTTATCTGCAGCGCTTGAGACACACGACTGACCA
>JANPKR010000429.1:0-5674 GCA_031426175.1 Hydrogenophaga sp.
CTCCTTCCAGTCTTTGAGCGTGATGAACGCCAGCGCTGCGTTCTGGCCCTGGCCGGAGAAACTGAAGCCCAGCACACCGACCATGCTCTGCACCTCGGGCTGCTTCAGGATGAAATCTTCAACCTGCTTGATCACCTCCAGCGTGCGGCCCTGGGTGGCGCCGGGAGGCAGCTGCACGTTGACCAGCATCGTTCCCTGATCCTCACCAGGCAGGAACGACGTGGGCAGACGCATGTAGACCACGACCGCCGCAGCAACGATGGCCAGGTAGACGATGAGGGTGCGACCAGCGCGCGGCAGGAGCTTGGCCACGCCCCCTTCATAACCTTTGGCGGTGCGGGCAAAGCCGCGGTTGAACCAGCCGAAGAAGCCCTTCTTCTCGTGGTGGTGACCGGCCTCCACCGGCTTGAGCAGTGACGCGCACAACGCCGGTGTGAGCGAGAGCGCAAGGAACGCGGAGAACGCGATCGACACGCCCATGACCGCAGAGAACTGGCGATAGATATTGCCCACCGAACCGGCGAAGAACGCCAGCGGCACGAACACCGAGATCAGCACCACGGTGATGCCGATGATGGCGCCCGAGATCTGCGTCATGGCTTTGCGGGTGGCCTCCAGTGGCGGCAGGCCCTCCTCGCTCATGATGCGTTCGACGTTTTCGACCACCACGATGGCATCGTCCACCACGATGCCGATCACCAGCACCATGCCGAACATGGTCAGGACGTTGATAGAAAAACCCATGGCCAGCAAGGTGGCAAATGTACCCAGCAGCGCCACCGGCACCACGATGGTCGGGATGATGGTGTAGCGGATGTTCTGCAGGAACAGGAACATCACCAGGAACACCAGCAGCATCGCCTCACCCAGCGTGATGGCCACTTGCTCGATGGAAATCTTCACGAAGCGCGAGCTGTCGTAGGGGATCGACCAGGTCATGCCGGCGGGAAAGAAGCGCTCGAGCTCGGTCATCTTCGCGCGCACCGCGTCGGCCGTGGCCAGCGCGTTGCCGCTCGGCGAGAGCTGCACGCCGATGCCGGTGGATGGCTTGCCGTTGAGCCGCGCCGAGGTGGCGTAGGCCTGGGCACCGAGTTCGATGCGGGCCACATCCTTGAGGCGCACAGTGGCGCCGTCGGGGCTGGCGCGCAGCACGATGTTGCCGAACTGTTCGGTACTGGCGAGCTGGCCGTTGACCACCACGGTGGCCGCGATGCTCTGGCCACCCACGTTGGGCAAGGCGCCGATCTCACCGGCCGACACCTGCGCGTTCTGCGCGCGGATGGCGTTGGTGACATCGGCCGCGCTCAGGTTGTAGCCCAGCAGCTTGGCCGGGTCGATCCAGATGCGCATGGCGCGCTCGGTGCCGAAGAGCTGCGCCTGACCAACGCCGGGCAGGCGCTGCAACTCGGGCACCACGCTGCGCGAGGCGTAATCGCCGAGGGCCACCGGGTCCCAGGCCGGGTCGTCGCTGGAGAGGATGGCGAACAGCAGGAAGTTGCTGCGCGAGCGGTCCACGCGCACGCCCTGCTGCGTCACCGCAGCGGGCAGGCGCGGTGAGGCGCGCGAGAGCCGGTTCTGCACGTCCACCTGCGCCAGCGCGGCGTCGGTGCCGGTCTCGAAACTCAAGGTGATGCTGCCGGTGCCGTTGGCCTGCGCCACCGACTCCATGTAGATCAGGCCGGGCGAGCCATTCATCTCTTGTTCGATCACCGAAAGCACGCTGTTCTCCAGCGTGGCAGCCGATGCACCAGGGTAGGTGGCGTTGATGACGATGGACGGTGGCGCCACCGGTGGGTACTGCGCAATCGGCAACTGCGTGATGGAGACACCGCCCATCACCATGATGAAGAGCGCAATCACCCACGCGAAGATGGGGCGGTCAATGAAAAACTTCGCCATGTCGGGCGCTCCTTACTTCGCGGCCGCAGGCTCTGGCGCAGCGGCTGCTGGCGTGGCCGGCGCACTGCCGGGCGCTTGCCACGGCACGGCTTTCACAGCGGTGCCGGGCGGCATCATCTGCAGCTTCTGGAAGCCGTCGACCATGACCTGCTCACCGGCCTTCAGTCCGTCCAGGATCACCCAGCGGCCGTTCTGCTGACCGCCCACCTTCACGCCGCGCTGGACGACCTTGCCGTCCGCGCCGACCACCGACACCTTGTCGCCCTGGGCCGAACGCGTCACCGCCTGTTGCGGCAAGGTGATCGCGTTGCCGGCGGTGGCCTGCTCCAGGCGCACGCGCACATACAGACCCGGCAGCAGCGTGCCCTGTGGGTTCGGCACCTCGGCGCGCAGCGTCACCTGGCCGGTGGCGCTGTCCACCGTGAGGTCGGAGAACAGCAGGCGACCCGGCTGCTCGTACACGCTGCCGTCTTCCATCACCACCTGCACGGCAGCGGCTTGTGCGCCTGCGCCTTTGAGCTGACCACCTTCCATGGCCTTGCGCAAGCGGTACACCTCGGCTGCAGATTGGGTGAAGTTCACATACATCGGGTTGATCTGCTGGATGACAGCCAGCTGAGTGGCTTCGCCCTGTCCCACCAGCGCACCTTCGGTCACCAGCGAGCGACCGATACGGCCCGAAATGGGTGCTGTCACGCGCGCATAACCCAGGGTGATGCTCGCGGTCTGCACCGACGCGCGGCCAGCGGCCACGTCGGCTTCGGCCTGCTTCTGCGCCGCCACGGCGCTCGCGTATTCCTGCTGGCTGATGGCGTTTTCCTTCACCAGCGGTGCGTAGCGTTCGGCCAGCGCCGTGGCTTGCGTGAGGTTGGCCATGGAGCGGGCCAGGCCCGCCTGCGCGCTCTGCAGCGCGGCGGCATAGGGCGCCGCATCGATGCGGAACAGCGGCTGGCCGGCCTTGACGTCGCTGCCTTCGCGAAACAGCCGCTCCTGCAGGATGCCTGCCACACGTGCCCGCACCTGGGCCACACGCGACGCTTCCAGGCGCCCCGGCAATTCGGTCACCAGCCCCAGGTCACCCGGCGCGACCGTGATCACGCCCACTTCGGGTGCCGGCATGCCGCCCGCAGCCGCGGCCGCGGGTGGCTGCGACTTGCCGCAGGCTGTGAGCACCACCGCCAGCGCCAGCACGGACAGTGGCCGCATCAAACGGGTCGGGCGTGGTGAGACATCAGGATTGCACGATGCGGGAACAGCACCGGTGAGGCTCAAGGCGGGCATGGAAGTCCTTGGGATGGAAGGTGGGCGACGCACCAAAGCTGGAATGAGCCTGGCCGGCTGCGCCATCGCAAAGCGGCGGAGTATACATACATCCAAGAATGTATGTATAGTCCGACCACCCGCCCAGGGCATGCCTTCTGGAGACAAAGACCATGGTTCGACGCACCAAAGCCGATGCGCAGGCGACACGCAACACCCTGCTGGATGCCGCCGAGCATCTGTTTCAGGCCCACGGCGTTTCGCGCACATCGCTCAACGACATCGCCACCGCAGCGGGCACCACACGCGGAGCCATTTACTGGCACTTCAAAGACAAGGCCGATCTCTTCAACGCGATGATGGAGCGGGTGACCATGCCACTGGAGGGCGTGCTGGCGAGCGCCGCGGGTCAGGCCGAAGCGGACGATCACCCCCTGCTCTCTTTGCGCGATTCGATGATGAACGCGCTCCAGCAAACCGCCACCGACGAACAGACGCGCCGCGTGTTCGAGGTGGCGACACACAAGGTGGAATACGTGAGCGAAATGCAGGCTGTGCGCGAACGCCATCTGAGGGTGCGCAACCAATGCATGGCCATGACCGAGAAGGCGCTGCGCGAGGTCGTGCGCCGCGAAAACATCAAGCTGCCCATGCCGCTGCCCACGGCCGCGCTGGGCCTGCACGTGATCCTGGATGGTCTCATCCAGAACTGGCTTCTGGACCCGCTGGCGTTCGACTTGGAAAAGAGCGGGCGCCAGACGATGGACGCCTACCTCACGGGTCTGGGATTCAACCTGCCCGCCGCTCGGGCGCCGCGCCGGGCGGCGCCCCGTGTTGCAACACCGCAAGCCCACATGGCGTGACGTCAGCCCGGGGTCCGATGCGGTGGATCACCCACCGGCGTTCGCAAGCGCCAGGCCAGCGGTGAGCCCGTCCCCACCACCGCACCCACGATCCAGAACACGGCACCCACGCCCACCAGGGCACCCACCGAGCCGAACAGCAGCGGCATCACCACGCTTGACCCGTTGATGGCCATGGCGCGCAGGCCCAGCGCCTCGCCGTGGCGGTGGTGTGGCGTCATCTGGTGCAGCGTGCTCATGATCATGGGTTGCACCGAACCCAGCGCAAAGCCCAGCAGAATGGACAACGCGCCCATGGCCCATGCCGCCTGCACCAGCGGGTACACGGCAAACAGCAAAGCGGTGGCTCCCATGGCCGAGCCGATCACCACCGACTCGCGGAGATGCGAGGCCAACCAGGGCATGAGGATGCGGATGGCGGTGGCGGCCAGCGCAAAGGCACCGAGAATGGAACCGATCACCGTGGCACTCAGGCCGCGTTCGTGGCCGAGCACTGGCACCAGGAAGGTGTGCACATCCCAGCAGGACGACAGCATCCAGTTGATCAGCATCAGCTTGCGAAACCCTGCGTCTTTCAACAGGTTCCACGAGGAGCCGCTGGACTGACGCAGCTCGGGCGCCACCGGTTCGTGTTCAACCGTGTGCCGCACCCAGAACCACGCGAGTGACGGCAACAGGGCCAGCAACAGGAAGGCAGCGCGAAAGCCGAAGCTGTCGATCATCACGCCGGCCGCAAATGGACCCAGAAAGTTGGAAATGGAAGGTCCGATGGCCATCCAGCTGAACACCTGCTTGAGCTCGGTGGCGTTGTTGGCCAAACGACCGACATGGCGCTGCAAAGCGATCATGGCCAGGCCGGTGGCCGCGCCGCAGGTGAGTGCTGTGAGGCAGAGCACGCCAAACACGGGAAAGGCTACCGAGACCGCAGCACCCACAGACGCGATACCCACCGCCATGGCCACGGGCTTCTTGAGGCCGCGCCGGTCTGCGTAGCGTCCGGCCGGCAAGGCCATGAAGACCGGCGCCAGCGCAAACAAGGCCAGCAGCATGCCGACCGCCAGCGGGCTGTAACCCTGTCGCAGCGCCATGAGCGGGGCAGCCATGCGAAAGCCGGTCATGCAGGCATGCAGACAGATCTGCGCCGCGATCAGCCGCGACAGGTCGACACGCAACGTGGGGTTCAAGTGTCCCCGGTGTCGTTGGGGTCGAGCGGCAGCAGCGCGCTGGCCTGCTCCTGCGGCAGTGCCTCCACGGCCTTCAACGCACGGCCCATGGCGCGGCTGCGCGTCTCGGCGCTGTCCAGCGTGTTGAGCACCGTCTGCGTCTGGCTCTTCACCCGCGCAAGCACATCGCCGAACTTGCCGAACTCGGTCTTGACCGCACCCAGCACCTGCCACACCTCGCTGGAGCGTTTCTCCAGCGCCAGTGTGCGAAAGCCCATCTGCAGCGAATTCAGCATGGCCATGAGCGTGGTCGGCCCGGCCAGCGTCACGCGGTATTCGCGCTGCAGGACTTCCATAAGTCCCGGTCGGCGCAGCACCTCGGCGTACAGCCCTTCGGTGGGCAGGAACAGGATGGCGAAGTCGGTGGTGTGTGGTGGCTCGAGGTACTTGTCGGCCATGGACTTGGCCTCCAACTTGATGCGCTGCTCC
>JANPKR010000430.1:0-5743 GCA_031426175.1 Hydrogenophaga sp.
TGCAGCTGCACCACCAGCGAGGCCAGACCCGGCGAGATGCTGCTGCGCATGGCCAGGAACAGCAAGCCGAATTGCCCCACGCCCAGCAGCACGCCAAAGGCCGCGAGCTTGCGCCAGGGAGCGGTGGGCCTGGGAATGAACAGCAGCCAGGGCAGGGCGGAGAGCGCGAAGCGCAGCATGGCAAACAGCAGTGGTGGCAGACCGTCCAGCCCCCAACGAATCACCACGAAATTGGTGCCCCAGACGAAAACCACCGAGAGGGCGAGCAGGAGGTGGGTGGTGGGCAAGTTGGGTCCAGAGCAATGGGTTGGCGTGGGCGGCGAGTGTAGCGACGGGGCCATACTGCAACTGAATGGCGTTAGTATCCAGGCTTCCACCCGCTGCCTGAAATGCCCCACCGTGTCCCTTCGACCCCGTCCCTCGCTCAGCGGTGTTCCGCCCGAGATCCAGTCGCGCATGGAAGCTGCTGGCCTGCGCCGAACCCTGGCCACGCGGGCAGTGCTTGGTCTGTTCCTGTCCCGCCCGGCCGGGGGCCTGACGCACGCACAAGCGCTCGCGTCGCTCACCGCGCGTGGACTGGACCTGAACCGCGTCACGCTCTACCGCTTGCTCGATCGCCTCGCCGGCTGCGGGGTGCTGCAGCGCCGGGCCGATACTTCGCGCACCTGGCGTTTCAGCCTGGCCTTGCCCGACCCGCAGGTGGTTGACGAGGTGGCCCAGCCGCGTTTTGAATGCGATGCCTGCCACCGGCAGTTTGAGCTGACGGACGCTGGCGAATCCACACGTGCCGCCTCACAGGATCTGCTGGCGGCGCTGGCGCGCCTCGGGCACCGCGGCACACGGGTGGAAGTGTCCGTCCACGGCACCTGTGCCGGTTGCGCGGAGCCCGCAGCGTGATTCACACCAGCGGTCTGCAGTTCGCTTACCGGCATGCCGAAGCGCTGCACTTTGCCGATGTTTCGGTGGCGCAGGGCGGCACCCTGCTGTTGCGTGGGCCCTCGGGCAGCGGCAAGTCGACCTGGCTCGCGTTGGCCAGTGGCCTGCTCACACCCACGGCGGGTGAGGTGGTGGTTGGCGGCCAGTCGGTGGGCGTGTTGGCCGCCGCCGCGCGCGACGCGTGGCGCGCACGGCACATCGGTTTCCTGCCGCAGAAGCTGCACCTGAGCGAAGCCTTGACGGTGGCGGACAACCTGGGGCTGGTGTTCTTTGCTGCTGGCTTGCCGGTGGACAAGGCCGCGGTGGCCCGTGCCCTGCAGTCCCTCGACCTGGCGCCCTTGGTCGCGCGCAAGCCGGCACAACTCTCGGGCGGTCAAGCCCAGCGCGTGGCGCTGGCCCGCTCGCTGCTGCTGCGCCCGAGCGTGGTCCTGGCCGACGAGCCCACCGCCAGCCTGGACGACGTCGCGTGTGAGGCATCGCTGGACCTGCTGCGCCATGGCGCGAGCGAACTCAACGCCACGCTGGTGATCGCCACGCACGACGCGCGGGTGGTGCAGGCGCTTCCCCAAGCCAGCGTGCTCGCCTTCGACTCCGCTGTTCCGGTGGCCGCATGAACGTGTTCGGTCTCTCGTGGCGCTACCTGTGGTCGCGACCGCTGGCCACCACGCTCAACCTGCTGCTGCTGGCGCTCGGCCTGGCGTCGATGGCGTTTGTGCTGATCGCGCAAGACCAGATCGACCGCGCGTTTGAACGCGACCTGGTCGGCATCGACGTGGTGGTGGGTGCCAAGGGCAGCCCGATGCAGTTGATCCTCTCGGGCGTGTTCCACATCGACGTGCCGCCGGGCAACATCCCGCTGGCCGAGGTGCAGCAGCTCGCACAGCACCCGCAGGTGGCCAAGCTCATCCCCCTGAGCCTGGGTGACAACCTGCAGGGTTTCCGCATCGTGGGCACCACGACCGACTACGCCGCGCACTACGGCGCGCAACTCGCGCAGGGGGTGCTCTGGTCAACGCCTATGCAGGCGGTGCTCGGCGCCCAGGTGGCCAGCCGCACCGGGCTGCAACCGGGTCAGGCGTTCGAAGGTGCCCACGGCCTGGGCGCTGGCGGCGCCATGCACGGCGAAACGCCCTACACCGTGAGCGGTGTGCTCGCACCGTGCGGCTGCGTGCTCGACCGGCTGGTGCTCACCGCCACCGAATCGGTCTGGCAGGTACACGACGATATGCACGCGGGTGACCAGATGGACGAGGCTGAGCGCCTTGAGCTCGCCGAGGCGCTGGTCGATGAACGCGAAGTGACGCTGGCGCTGATCACTTACAACACGCCCCTGGCCGCGGTGAGCTTTCCGCGCTTCATCAACAGCACCACGTCGATGCAGGCCGCCGCGCCGGCGCTCGAGATCACGCGGCTGCTCTCCATGGTGGGTGTGGGTACGCAGGTGCTTCAGGGCCTGGGTGCCGTGCTGCTGGGCGTGGCCGCGCTGTCGGTGTTCATTGCGCTGTGGAGCGCGGTGCGCGAGCGTCGAGGTGATCTCGCCATGCTGCGCATGCTGGGTGCGCCCGCCACGCGCGTGGCCCTGTTGCTGCTGTGCGAGGCCCTGTGGCTGGCCGCGCTGGCTTGTGTGATCGGTCTGCTCGCGGCGCACGGTCTGGTGGCGCTGCTCGGTTTCCTGTTGATGGACAGTCAGTCGCTGGCCATCAACGGCTGGCAATGGGTGGCGGGCGAAGCCTGGGTGCCCGCACTGGCCTTTGGTGTGGCGGTGGCGGCGGCGCTGGTGCCGGTTGTCAGTGCCTACCGCGTCGACGTTTCCCAACTTCTCAACTCGAGGTGATCCCATGAAAAAAACCGTTCTGTTCCTGTCCGCCGTGCTCCTGTGCGCCTCCGCCATGGCCCAACACTCCGACCAGGAAGTGAAAGAAGACATCCAGCGCCACCGCGGCATGGCCGCTGCGCACGAAGGCGCGGCCAAGTGCCTGGAGGCCGGGAAAGGTGAAAAAGTCTGCATGGCGGAACTCCAGGCAGCCTGCAAGGGTCTGGCTCTGGGCAAATACTGTGGCATGCGCCACGCCCACTGACATTCCGTGCATCCACCCAGGAGCCTGAGCCGATGCGAACCTTCTTCACTGGCCTGTGGCTGAGCAGTGTTCTGGTGGCCGGCGTGTCCGCGCAGACGCTGAGCTCACCGCTGCCTCCAGACACCCCACCGCCTTCGGGTTCGGCTTTGCCGCACGGGCAGGGCGCTGGTGTGCACAGCCCGCTGAGCCCGTTTGCGCCGCTGCCCAAGCGGACCGACGTGGTGGCCTGGTCCACGCTCACCGATATCACCACCAAGATCGAGAAGAAGCGCATCGTGCCGGTGTACCCCGCGCCGGTGGCCGCGCTCCACCAGAAAACGCTGCGCCTGCAGGGCTTCATGATGCCGCTGGAACCCGGCGAAAACCAGCGCCACTTTCTGCTGGCGTCGGTGCCGCTCACCTGTGGTTTCTGCACCCCGGGCGGGCCCGAGAGCATGGTGGAGGTGCGCACCAAAACGCCGGTGAAATACAAGCCCGAGGCGGTGGTGGTGGAAGGCACCTTCCATGTGCTGCAGAACGACCCATACGGCCTCTACTACCGCATCACCAACGCCGTGGGCGTGCCCTAGCGCGGCTACCATCGGTGGGTGAACTTTGCTGCCCACCCCGCCGTTGCGTCCCTCACCCCCGTCTTTTTGCTCATGGCCATCGGCTTCCTTGCCGGGCGGCTGCAGTGGATCCGCGACGCCTCGGTCAAGGATCTGTCCAACCTCGTGTTCCTGGTGCTGATCCCGGCGCTGCTGTTTCGCACCATGAGTGCGGTGCGTTTCGAAGAGCTCGACCTGCGACCGGTGCTGGCCTATTTCCCCGCAGCGCTGCTGCTGCTGGCCTTGTCGATTGCGTGGCGCGGCTTCAATCGCACCAGCGTGGTCATGGCCATGGCGGGGGTGTTCTCCAACATGGTGATGATCGGCATCACGCTGGTGGAACTGGCCTACGGCAAGGCCGGGCTGGTCACGCTGCTGACGCTGGTGTCGGTGCATGCGCTGATCTTGTTGACCACCGGATCCATCGTGCTGGAGCTGGCGGTGGCGCGCGAGGCCCGCGCGGGTGGTGAGCGTGCGCCCCACCTGTGGCAGACCGCGTTCTCGGCCATCAAGGGCGCGCTGATCCACCCGATTCCCCTGCCCATCATCAGCGGACTGCTGTTCTCGCAAACCGGCCTGACGCTGCCGGCGGTGATCGACAAACCGCTGCTGCTGCTGGGCAACGCCTTCGGCCCGCTGTCGCTCGTGTTGATGGGTGTGACGCTGGCCAGCACGCCGTTGCGTGGCCACCTGCGCGACGCGCTGTGGATCACCGTCTCCAAGAATCTCGTGTTGCCCGTGATGGTGGGCCTGAGCGCCTGGGCCTTGGGCATCACCGGCCTGCCGCTGACCGTGATCGTGGTTGCTGGCGCGCTGCCCATCGGGGCCAACGTGTTCCTGTTCGCCCAGCGCTACGACGCTGCTCAGGAGCTCACGACCGCCAGCATGGGCATGACCACGCTGGTGTCACTGTTCACGTTGAGCTTCTTCATGCTGGTCATGTCGTGGATCAACTGACGATTGTCATTGGCTGATCTTGCGCGCCTCTTCGATCTGGTATTCGAAGTAGCGCTGAATGCCGAAGGCGAGGCTGCCCATAAAGGCCACCGTGCCCATGAGCAGCGCGAGCACCAGCGTGCCGATGGTCAGCCAATGGGTGGCGCCAGCGTTGGCGTCCACCGGCAGCGTCGGGTTGAACCAGCGGTTCCACTTCTCGCGATCAGTGAGCGCGTAAACAATGCCGGTGAGGCAGCTCGCGGCAATCGTCATGCCCAGCAGCGGGATCAGCACCCACGAGAGCTTGTCGTCCTGCCCGTAGGTGAGCACACGGTCCACGCCCCACCAGCCCAGGGCCGCCGGAATCGGATGCAGCCAGCCGATCCAGTCGCCCAGACCGCGCAAATAGAAACGGTGCAGCCCGAGCGTGCCGCCGAGCACCGCCAGCACAGCGGCCAGCGTCTTGTTCTTGCCGCGGCCGATCACGCAGCGCTTTCAGGGGGCGTGGTGTCGCCGGCGCCCAACGTTCTCTGCATCAGCACAATGTCCAGCCAGCGGTCGAACTTCCAGCCGCAGGACTGCACCACGCCCACGGTCTCGAACCCCAGTGCCTTGTGCAAGCCGATCGAACCGGCGTTGGCGGAATCGCCGATGACGGCCATGACCTTGCGCACGCCACCGCGCTCCAGCGCAGCCATCAGCTCGGTCAGCAGCGCTCGGCCCAGGCCCTTGCCTTGTGCCGCCGGGTCCATGTAGATCGAGTCTTCCACCGAAAAGCGGTAGGCGGGCCTTGGCTTGAACCAGTTGCCGTAGGCAAAACCGAGCACCTGACCGCCGTCCTCAACCACCAGCCAGGGCAGTCCTTTGGACAACACGTCGGCGCGGCGGGCGGTCATGTCGGCCAGGCTGGGCGGCGCGGTCTCAAACGTGCCAGTGCCGTGCAGCACGTGGTGGCCGTAAATGCGGGTGATGGCGTCGAGATCTTCGTCTCGGCTGGGGCGGATCGTGGGCATGGGGTGTTTCAGTGCGAGCGGGGTGGAGTCTGTGACCATTGAGGCCAACAGACGGGCTATAATCGCGGGTTTCGTGGCGTTTCGCTGGCCGGGTGGTCAGTCGTGTGTCTCAAGCGCTGCAGATAAAGCGGATCGAAAGATCCAGTGATGTGCCAATTTCGGCACCTCTCCACCCGAAGGATAAATCATGGTC
>JANPKR010000431.1:0-2402 GCA_031426175.1 Hydrogenophaga sp.
CACACCCTGTTCCTCATGTCCAACGGCACCGCGGTCACCGCCGGGCTTTTCAAGAGTCTGCCGTTCGACACGGTGAAGGACTTCACACCAGTCTCCACGCTCGGCTTTTTCGACATTGCGGTGGTGGTGCCCGCGGCCTCGGCCCACAAGACGCTGGGTGACCTGGTGGCCTTCGGCAAGGCCAATCCCGGCAAACTCAATGTGGGCAGCATCAACATCGGCAGCACGCAGAACCTGGCGGCCGAGCTGTTCAAGAGCACCGCCGGCATCGATGCTCAGGTGGTGCCTTTCAACGGCACGCCCGCGCTGATCGGGGCTATCCGTGGCCAACAGGTGGACGTGGCGGTGGAAATCCTCGCGCCCATGCTCACGCAGATCCAGGGTGGCGCCGTGCGCGCGCTGGCTGTGACCGGCGAGAAGCGCTCCATCGTGCTGCCCGATGTGCCCACCGCGGTGGAGGCGGGTGTGAAGGATTTCGTGGCCTCGTCGTGGAACGCCCTGGCCGTGCCATCGAAGACGCCGCGCCCGGTGGTGGACCGCCTGCAACGCGACATTGCCTCCGCGCTGACCGACCCGGGTGTGCGCGAGAAGCTGCGTGGCCTCAACATCGACGCACGCTCGTCGACCCCGGAGCAGACCGCGGCGCTGCTCGCATCCGACATCCGCCGCTGGAGTGGCGTGATCGAGCGCGCAGGTATCCCCAAGCAGTGAACACCGCACGCCGCGCTTCGCACGCCCCCCCTTTCAAGGAGGACGCGCGCAACGCGGCAGGGAGTCAACCCAACACCTGGCGGATCAGCTCCAGCGTTCTTTGCTGCGTGAGGGTGGCCGGGCGCTGCGAGCTGGTGGCCAGGCACAGGCGTGTTTTCAACGGCGGGTTGACCGGCCGCACGCGGTAGGCCGATGGCCGGATCGAGCTGTCCACCGCGTTGCGAGAAAGCAGGGCAGCGCCCGCACCGTCGGCCACCAGGTCGAGGATGGCCGACACGCCGTCGATCTCCAGTGCCACCGTGGGCCGGCAACCGAGGTTGGCCATCTCCGTTTCCACCTGCATCCGTATCGCGTTGGGCCGGCTCGGAATGACCAGCGGCAGCTCGGCCACCTCGCGCAGGCCAATGGCGGTGGGCGGGTCTTCGCTCAGGCCCGGCGGGCGCGGCTCCACCAGCAGCAACTCTTCGTCGCGCAGCGGGTGGATGTCGATCTCGGCGGCGGGTTGCGCGTTGTAGAGCACCGCGATGTCCAGCCGCCCGGTGGTCAGCCACTCCAGCATGGTGACCGACAGCGCTTCGCTGATGGACAGGCTGGCCTCGGGCAGTTGAAGGCGGAACAAGCGCGTGAGCGGTACCGTGAGCACACGCGCCAGACTGGGTGGCAGGCCGATGGCCACGCGCCCGGCCAAGGCACCGCGCACGCGGCCCAGCTCTTCGCGCGCGCGCTCCACCTGGTGGAGGATGCCGCGGCCGTGCGCCAGCAGCAGCTTGCCCGCTTCGGTGGGCGTGGCGCCGCGGCCGTTGCGCACCAGCAGGTTCTGCCGCAGCTCCACTTCGAGCAGGCGCACCTGGCGCGACAGCGCGGGCTGCGCCACGCCGAGCGCCATCGAGGCGCGGGTGAAGCTGCCCAGCTCGGCCACACGCACAAAGTATTCGAGTTGCTTGAGATCCATGGGGGGTGAGGGTCGAGCGGAGGGTGTCAACGGGTGTTGATCATAGTTATGTAATTTCGTTCTAGCTGCTAGCAGGTCATGTGACTTTTCTCGCTGAGAGGCAAGGCCCACAATCCAGCGACCCGCCCAGAACACCATGTCCCATCCACGCTCCCAGCCCACGCCCGAAACCCGCCTGAAGGGCATCTCCTCGATGGCGACACGCCAGGTGCTGGCCGAGCTGGGGGCGAGTTTCGAAGCCTCACGTGGCGTGTTGGTCGCCATCGAATCGGTGGGTGGCGTGGACGCTGCCCGCCGCGTGCAGGACGGCGAAGCTTTCGACGTGGTGGTCCTCGCATCCGATGCCATCGACAAGCTCATCGCCAGTGGACATTTGTTGCCGGACAGCAAGCGGGATCTGGTGCGCTCAGGGGTGGCGGTGGCGGTTCGCGAAGGGGCTTCGCTGCCCGACCTGAGTTCCGAAGACGCGGTGCGCAGCGCCGTGTTGGCCGCACGCAGCCTGGGCTATTCCACCGGCCCGAGCGGCACAGCGCTGGCCAGGTTGTTCGAGCGCTGGGGCATCGCGCAGCAGATCCAGGGCCGTATCGTGCAGGCCCCTCCCGGTGTGCCGGTGGCCTCGCTGGTGGCGCGCGGCGAAGTGGAGCTGGGCTTTCAGCAGCTCAGCGAATTGCTCGGTGTGACCGGCATCGCCATCGCCGGCCCTTTGCCCCCGGCGATCCAGATCACCACCACGTTTTCC